>LOER01000031.1 GCA_001515945.1 Desulfitibacter sp. BRH_c19 | reverse complement strand
TCCCGTAGGAGTCTGGGCCGTGTCTCAGTCCCAGTGTGGCCGTTCACCCTCTCAGGCCGGCTACCCATCGTCGCCTTGGTGAGCCGTTACCTCACCAACTAGCTAATGGGACGCGGGTCCATCCATTATCGGAAGCTTCTACAGAGAGGCCTCCTTTTCTTACTCTATGATGCCATAGTGTAAGCTTATCCGGTATTAGCTCCAGTTTCCCGGAGTTGTCCCGGTTTAATGGGTAGGTTACCCACGCGTTACTCACCCGTCCGCCACTAACTTCTTAAGTGTCCTCCCGAAGGATTCTTCTTAATCAGTCCGTTCGACTTGCATGTGTTAAGCACGCCGCCAGCGTTCGTCCTGAGCCAGGATCAAACTCTCCAGTTAATATTTGAACTAACTTTCGTTAGTTACTAACTTTATTAGTTTGATCTAGCTTAGCTTAAATCGGACTTTTTGTTGTCCATTAATTTTATTACTGTTATTTCAATTAACGGGTCTAATTCTTATCACTGTTCAATTCTCAAAGATCATTGGCCTCATCGGCCGGAACTCTAGTTTAACATTTCTTCGTCCTCTTTGCAACTGGTATTTCTTGGTGATTCTTAGATATTCAAGTTGCCGAGTTCAGACGACTTATGTAATATAACACGTTTTTACTTAACTTTCAAGTAGAAATTTATTATCCTATATAACATTTTAGAAAACTAAGGCAACCAACTAGTAGAAAGTGGTTGCCTTAGTTATTAGTTTTCCTTAGGTCTCATGGTCGGGAATAAAATAACATCTCTGATTGATGGGCTATCTGTTAACAACATTACTAGTCTATCAATTCCAATACCCAAACCACCAGCTGGTGGCATACCATATTCCAAAGCTTTTACAAAGTCATCATCCATACGTTGAGCTTCTTCGTCACCTTTGTCCCTTAATTCCATTTGCTTTTCAAATCTATCTTTTTGGTCTATGGGATCATTAAGCTCAGAAAAAGCATTTGCTAATTCTCTATTTACCACAAAGGCTTCAAAACGATATGTAAAGCCTTCATTTCCTTCTATCTTTTTGGCAAGTGGAGAGATCTCGATTGGGTAGTCCTTAATAAATACAGGTTGTACAAGGTTAGGTTCAACTTTCTCTTCAAATATCAAATTTAGTATTCCACCTTTTGTTGCACCCTTTTCTACCCCAATACCTAGTTTTTCAGCAGCCGTTATTGCTTCTTCTACAGTTTGCCATTCATTGTAATCTACATTAGCATACTTTTTCACAGCGTCAATCATAGTAATACGTTCCCATGGAGGAGTTAAGTCGATATCCTCTCCCTGATAATTGACTATCGTATCTCCCAAAACTTCATTTGCAATATAAGCAATCATATTCTCGGTAATTTCCATCATGTCTTCATAATCAGCATAAGCTTGATAAAGCTCCATCATTGTGAATTCAGGATTGTGTTTGGTAGACATACCTTCATTCCTAAAGTTTCTACCTATTTCATATACTCTTTCCATTCCACCAACTAACAATCGCTTTAAATGTAGTTCCAACGCTATCCTCATATACAGTTCCATGTCTAGTGTATTGTGATGGGTAATAAATGGCCTTGCAGATGCACCACCAGGAATAGTATGAAGTGTGGGAGTTTCCACTTCAAGAAATTCTCTATTATCCAGAAATCTTCTCATAGCTTGGATTATCCTAGTCCTTTTAATAAATACATCCTTGACACTAGGATTGACAATTAGATCTAAATACCTTTGGCGATATCTCAAATCAACGTCTTTTAGGCCATGCCACTTTTCAGGCAAGGGCTGTAGTGATTTAGTTAATAGGCTTAATTTATGTACCTCAACTGTCACTTCTCCACGGCGTGTTTTGAAGATAGTGCCCTCAACTCCTATTATGTCACCAATATCCATCTTTTTAAATAAAGCATATACTTCTTCACCAAGATTATTTAACTGTGCATAAATCTGTATTTGTCCTGATAAATCCTGTATATGTCCAAAGCTTGCCTTACCTTGAACCCTTTTTGTCATTATACGTCCAGCTATTTGTACTGGCTGTCCATCCAAAACTTCAAATTTTTCTACAATCTCTTCAGCTTTATGGGTAATATGAAATTTCCCTCCAAATGGATCTATCCCATTTTGTTTAAATTCATTTAGTTTTTCTCTTCTGATCTGTATAAGTTCATTAAACTCCATTTCCATTGATTACTTACCCTCCTTATTTATATGCAATGCTTTTAGGCCTTGGGACATGTCATTGTTCAATTTCCATTAATGAACCTTCTGTCCATAATCCATATATTAACAGGAACTATCTTTGTAAAATAAATTCAGGACTCACGGTAACTAACCGCAGCCCTGTAATTATGTCGTTGACTTACTTGGAAATCTGCATGATTTCGTATTTTAAAGTGCCTACAGGAACTTCTACTTCCACAACTGAACCACTTGTATGTCCTATAATTGCCTTGCCTACTGGAGATTCATTTGAAATTTTTGAATCTAATGGGTCTGCTTCCATTGAACCAACAATTACATATTCAAATTCATCGCCAGATTCTAGATCCTTTAATAATACTTTAGAGCCAACACTAACAGCATGAGTATCAACTGCATCAGAATCAATTAGTTTAGCATTACGTAATTTTTTCTCCAATGTTAATATTCTGCCTTCAATAAATGCTTGTTCGTGTTTAGCATCTTCATACTCGGAATTTTCACTGATATCCCCAAATTCCCTGGCTTGTTTTATTCTTTCCGCAACTTCTTGTCTTTTAACCGTTTTAAGGTGAAGTAGTTCTTCCTCTAATTTCTTAAGACCCCCAACAGTTAGAATTACATCTTTTGTAGACATACTTAACTCTCCTTTTTAGTCATCTCAAAAAAGCAGTGCTACAATAATACTACTTATTATATCTATATTTCAAAATAAAATTACTTAAAAACATTAAAACCCCCTAATTATTATAACAACAAGCACCATTATTTTATAAATAATAGTGCTTGCTCTCTGTCTTTATGGCTATTATAATGACCTTCCTAATAATTGTCAAGAAAAGTATTCAGTATTATTTGTCAAATTTGGCCTAAACCTATATTTGTATAGCCTCTTTGACATTTTGCCTACTAAAATACTTCACTCGTTCAATAACTTCCGGCTTAACTATTTTCTCAAAGCTTCTAAAACCAGCTAATTTAAAACCATGTTTTTTGGCTAATTTATGTATTTCATCTACCTGTTTAATGGTTATTTCTCTGCCTAACGTAAAAGAGGTCCACTTTTTTTCTAAAGTTAATATCATAGTCTCTGCCATACAGGCTAATGCTAATTTTGGAGGATATCCAAAATTAAAATTAAAATTCACATTACCTGGAACTTCAACTAGCCCACCTTCTATAACAAGTACATCATCTCTTGTCTCTGCTACTTTTTTTGAAACATCTCGAGGTCTCGCAACATCACAGACCAAAGCACCCGGTTTTAGCTTCTCAGGGTTTATAACACAGTCAACTGATGAAGTCACTGTTATTATAATATCGGCAGTTTTTATTGCTCTCTCTGCTTGGGTAGTTATTTTAGCTGCCAAACCCGTTTCCCTGAAAATTTTAGATGATAATCTTTCTAATTTTTTTATATCTCGGGAAACTAATGTTAAATATCCGCACTTTCTTGCCATCATCTGAGCACAAACTTTTCCAATTGAGCCGTTAGCGCCGATAATCACAACTTCTGATGCTCTAATATCCTTACCTAACAACTGAGCTGCTTTTTCAGTTCCTTCCATAGCAGTAGCAACTGTATAACTATTTCCAGTAGTAACAGGAATATTTAGGTTCTGGGCAACAGTATAGCCCGCATCCCCCACAACAGAAGTCATGGCTCCAAGGCCTAGTATTTTAGCACCTAGTTTTTCGGCCATTTTTCCTGTCCTTATTATTTTATTAATTACTACGTCAACAGGCAAATCCCTCATCTGCTTACTAGTCAAAGTACATCCAATAAAATTTCCTAACACCTCTATCCCATTACTCTTGGATCTTATACCAGTTATTTCCGATGTCATAATGGGTGGTAAGTGATAAATTATTTTATCAAGCATCCTATCAGGAAGTCTTTTAAGTAAAGAAAACTTTCTTGCTATATCTGAACTATCAATTGGATGTATCATAAAAGCAAATCTATCCATGTGTAACCTCCTGTCTTTGAGATATATCCTGCTGTTGTAACCATTTTACATGGGGCACAAAATCTAATTTATCAAGTAAATTTACATATTCATTACTAGATAATTCTCCGTCCTTGCCTGATAAAGCAACTAATGCTGCTTCCATAACATTTGTTCCAAAGGATCTACCATTTAAATGAGGTGTAGTAGTAACCAATAACGAAACACCTTTATCTTTTAGCTCTTGAATATCATCCTTGGTAACAGTATTTGTAATTATCATTTTTCCTTCTAATGTAAGGGGCATATGTTTTCTAATAAAATGATAATCTCCAGCTATCACATCAGCCTCATCATAGAATCTTTTATACTTATTATTAGCCTTAAATACTTCTTGTTTTTTACCTGTAGGATATAATAACTTAAATGGTAATTGCACTACAATAGGAGCGATAATTCTTGCCACCTTATCCAATGCACTTAATGAATGTAAAGGTATTGATACTCCTAAAGCAAAAATTAAATCTCCATAGGTTACGTTTGCCCCTACTTCTTCTAAAGTTTCTGCCATACCAAACCTATCCATGCCACAAACCATCAAAACTTTTTTGTTTGTAAAATCAATTCCTTCACTTGTATTAAGGTAGTTAATAGTCCTTCTTTCTAGTGTATTTTTTAGTCCGCTACCGTCCACAATTGGAGTCTTCTTAGCATTTTTGGCTATCTTAGCAGAGTCACGGAAGGTATACCTTTTGCTTCCTGCAAATACATATAAATCAGTTCCACCAAGCCCAAAACAGTCAACCTTCCCATCCAATTCTAAAACCATTTCTGATGCTTTTTGCAAACTACCATCAGTCCCAATTCGTTCAATTAATAGCTTTTCTCCCAAAACATCTATTTCAGCGGCATGATTTCTTTTTGATGAACCAATACTTACACTCACTACTTTTTTCAACCCTACCACTCCCTATAGATTCATTGTGGAAAATATATTCTGGATAATTTTCATGTCTATTAATTTATCACATTCAATAGGTGACTTGCCGATCTCTACGCCAATTACTTCTTTATCAACCAAGGCTTCGCATAATTTAATTCTATAATTTGAACCTATAACAATAATTACATCACAGGATCTTAATCTAGAAATAATATCCATAACTTCATTAAATAGCTCAATACCTTGTTTTTCTTTTACAAAACTCCACCTTTCCTCGTCTGTCATCAGGAGCATAAAATCTACCCCTTCTTCTTTCAAATATTGCTCCAACTCTAATTTGTTTTCAATTGGAAAGGCAACAACACCTATTTTTCTACCTTTTCTAATTTCACCTAGTTTCTCCAATCTTGAAATAAAAGGTCTATCTAATCCCATCATATTTGCAACCTCTTGTTGGGATAAACCTTCAGATCTTAAATGTAAAGCTTTTTCTATTATCGAGGAAATTTTTCTTTTACTTAGAACTTTATCTCCAATTCTCATAACATCCATAACGGTCTCCTCATATTGTGCACAAAATTGTATACATTTATAATAACAAAATTTTAGAGTATACGCAAATAAAGTTACCCGACATATTCAGACAGGTAACTTAACTGTATTCGTCATAATATTTATTAAGTTTTTCTAATACCAGGTAAGTACTGTCCAGACTATTTATTTCTTGTCGCATTCTAGTTGCAGTTCTTAAACCCTTAAAATACCACGCTAAATGTTTTCTCATTTGTTTAACAGCTAACTCATTACCCTTTTCCTCTATAATCATTTTGTAGTGTCTTATACCCATATCTATTCTTTCTTTTGGAGATGGTAGTGGTAAAAGCTCCCCTGTCTCTAAATACGTGATAGTTCTTTTGAAAATCCAAGGGTTGCCCATAGCCCCCCTCCCGATCATTGCAAAGTCACAACCAGTTTCTGCAAGCATATTTTTCGCATCTTCTGGTTCCAATATATCTCCATTCCCAATTACAGGTATCTTTACTGAATTCTTAACCTGTTTTATTATATTCCAATCAGCCTTACCTTTATAATACTGACATCTTGTTCGTCCATGTACAGTAATGGCTGCTGCACCAGCTTTTTCAATGAGGCCCGCTATTTCAACTGCATTAATTGTTTCTGGACTCCAACCAGCCCTTATTTTCACAGTAACTGGCACTCTTACAGCTTTACAAACTGCTTCAACTATCTTTACAATCAAGATCGGATCTTTCATTAAAGCAGACCCTTCATTATTCTTTACTATCTTAGGTGCAGGACACCCCATATTAATATCTATCAGCTGCGGCTCCTTTTTTTCCACTATACGAGCAGCTTGTGCCATAATTTCCGGGTTTGACCCAAATATTTGTACTGCTATAGGTGGTCTCTCTCCATCTATATTAAAAAGGCTAAATGTTTTATTATTGTTATGGATAAGGGCATTAGCGCTTACCATTTCCGTAAAGGCAAGCGCACACCCGTTTTCCTTTGCTAATGTTCTAAAAACTTTGTCACTAACACCTGCCATTGGTGCTGAAACAATTTGATTGTCTAGGTTAATTGTTCCAATTCGCATATTTAATCACCATACTAAAGATTTCTTTCATAAATAACTTTTAATCCATCTAATGTTAAGAATGGGTCAATATAGTTTATTGTTTCACAGTGGGTAGCTATAAAACCTGCCAATCCCCCTGTTGCAATTGCTACTGGAGTGCCACCTAGTTCTTTTTTCATTCTCCCAACAATCCCATCGACCTGTCCTATATATCCATAAACTATCCCTGATTGCATCCCTTTTACTGTGCTTTTTCCTATTACACTATCTGGTTTTTGTAATTCCACCCTTGGCAATTTAGCGGCCTTGCTAAAAAGTGCATCCATGGAAATACCAATTCCAGGAGTTATAGCCCCACCCAAATAGTACCCTTCTGTAGATATTGCATCGAAAGTAGTGGCAGTACCAAAATCCACAATTACTACTGGTGCCCCGTATTTTTCAACTGCTGCCGCAGCATTTACTATTCTATCTGCTCCCACCTCTTTAGGATTATCAAATTTTATTACCAGCCCTGTTTTCATCCCAGGACCAATTATGAGAGGTTTGACTTTTATGTATTCTGCACACATTGTTTCGATTGCTGACATAATTGTAGGGACCACAGATGATATTACAACTGCATTAACATCTGCTAGAGTTGCACCTTTATATGTAAACAATTGCTTAAATAAAACAGCAAGTTCATCAGAAGTCTTATTTATATCTGTAGAAATCCTCCAATGATGTTTTAAAATATTTTCTTGATAAACACCCATTACAATATTAGTATTGCCTATATCTATTGCAAAAAGCATAATAAAACCCCTTTCATATAAATTGACGCGTGATAATTTAATTCTATTCCTAGTATATTTTAACCTTTTTCTGCAAATATCCCAAGTTATATATTAGAAAACGCAGTAAAGAAAAATATGATGCCTAATGAGGTGGACTACACCTTGATCAAGCATCATGATAGAGACAAGTTAATTTTTCAAATAAAGTACCAGCTTCTAAAAGTATTAGGTTAATGCATAGTGGTTTTAATGGAATCCCTTATCCTTGGTGCAATAAGAGCAACCCCTATAATTTTTAATATGTCTCCAGGTAGATATAATGTAGCCATAGCAATAAAACTTTGCAGCATAGAAACCTCGACTCCCATTACATTATTTAAGATCATATTCATATAGGGAACGCCAATTAGATAAAGAATTATTAAACCCATTAAACTAATTAATAACGTTTTTGTGAAACTAAGTTTTTTATGGTTGTCTAAAAAATAGCCTACAAAAAAGCTAACAACAACAAAACCAAGTATAAACCCGAAGCTCGGATGAAATATGTACCCAAAACCTCCACCCTCAGCAAATATAGGTAGTCCTACAAGCCCCAGGATGAGGTAAATTATTTGACTCAAGGCACCTAATCTTGGACCAATAAGTATTCCTGCCAAAAAGACAAAAAAGACTTGCAGGGTTATTGGCAAATAGGGTATTGGTATTCTAATAAATGCACCTATAGCTGTTAATGATGCAAACATGGCAACAATGGTAATCTTATAGACATTCATATGATGTATCCTCTCCTCAATAAAATCTTTAGTTAACCATCTTAATTCTAAGGTTGACCACTACTGCAAAAAAATTTATCCAAATCCGATGTTCATCTTTGACTGAACGAGTTCACTCTTTTTTTGTGCTAATCTCTCCT
This sequence comes from Desulfitibacter sp. BRH_c19, assembly GCA_001515945.1. Lineage (NCBI taxonomy): Bacteria > Bacillati > Bacillota > Clostridia > Neomoorellales > Desulfitibacteraceae > Desulfitibacter > Desulfitibacter sp. BRH_c19. Next base: position 64,977 of record LOER01000031.1, on the reverse strand, counting down.
CCATAGAAAGAGACATCTTTATTTTCTATATTTAAAATAAGCGAACCATCAGCACCCAAACTAATAGCCTTACCCGTATACTCTTGATCCCCTGAATATATTGTTATTGTATTGCCGAGAGTATGACTATTTTTTACACATACATCTCTTGTCCTCTCAAACCCCTTTTCAAGATAATACAAGTAAAAGCCTTCTAGTGTTTCTATATATTTCTGTAATAGTAATACCCTATCTACTTCTTTCCCTTTAATTATCTTAAGAGAAGTTGCAGTATCTGCCAATTCTCCTGAAAAATCAGCCATATCTTGATTTGCATTTATTCCTACACCCATAACGACATAGTTTACCCTATCCATTTCCCCCTTCATTTCTGTTAAAATTCCACATATTTTTTTATTATTTACAAGTAGATCGTTAGGCCATTTAATTTTAGCTGCTATATTTAATTCATTATAAAGTGTTTCATGGAGAGCTGCTGCAGCTAGTAGTGATAATTGGGGTGCATCACGCGGGGGGATTGGTGGTCTTAAAAGTATCGAAAACCATAATCCTGTAGAAACAGATAACCAATTTCTACCTAATCTCCCTTTACCCATAGTTTGTTTTTCTGCTATAACTACTGTCCCTTCAGGGTAACCCTTTTCAGCTAGCTTTTTTACTTCATCGTTTGTTGAGCTTAGTTCTCGAAAATAAATTATTTCCCTAGCAAAAATCTTGCATTTAAGCCCCAGCTTAACCTTCTCGGGTGTAACATATTTATTCATCTGTAAAAGTCTATATCCCTTTCCATATTGAGATTCAATGGTGTATCCATCATCTTTTAAAGAATTGATATGCTTCCAAACCGCAGTCCTTGATACTCCTAATTTATTACTGATTTCTTGCCCAGATATGTACTGACCACTTAATAATAATTCAACTAACCTTGTTTTCACAATTTAGCACCTCAACAATAGCATACCTATAATGTCTTTTACTGTCAACCATAGTTTATACAGGGTTAACCTTTGCCTGCATTTTTTAAGACTTCTCCTGCCAAATAGCCTGAGATATTCCCACCCTTTAGTGCCATTTTCCCATTAACAAAAACATGCTCCATGCCCGTAGAGAAAAGATTTGTTTGCTGTCTAGTAGCTTGGTCTCCAATATTTTCTCTATCAAAAACTGCTACATCTGCTTTATATCCTTCTGCCAAACGGCCTCTATCAGCTAAGCCTAATCTGGTAGCTGGCATAGCTGTCATTTTATGTATGATTGTTTCAATAGGTAGTAAGTTCTTATCACGTGAGTACTTTCCGAGAATTCTAGGATAATTTCCATAAGCCCTTGGGTGAATAGCTTCACCATTGACACTAAGACCTGAATCGCTCCCTACCATAACCTGTGGATGGCTTAAAGCCATTTCCATATCCTCATCACTAATGGAATGAAGGCTAGAATCACCCAAATCATTACTGGAAAAATTATATCCATATACATCAGCTTGGATATCCAAACCACTATTTTTTGCTTCTGTAAGAAGGTTTAGCACTCGATCCATTTTACCCCAATTTCTTTTATGGGCAGTCTTAATATGAGAATATTGGACAGGCACCCTTGTCCTTAATCCTATCTCTATTGCTTCTTCAACAGCGGGAATGACCATATCCCCTTCATCCCTAACATGGGTAGAATAAAAACCCCCATACTCAGCTAGCAAATAGCTCAATTCAACCATTTCATTAGTTGTAGCATAGTTTTGGGGCCAATATTCAAGACCAACTGAAAGTCCAAAAGCTCCATCTTGTAAGTTTTTTCCTAAAACATCCAGCATTATTTGCATCTGTGCGGAATTGGGCCTTATATCTGCATTACCTATAGCGTTTCTTCTTATTTCTCTGTATCCTGAAAACATTCCAAAATTAATTCCAATATTGTTAAGTTTGCCCAGTAAAGGACCAATATTTAATTCAGAATTTCCACAATTGCCACCAATTTGTGTGGTTACTCCCTGACGCAAAATCATTTCAGCTTTACCATTATGTAACATATAGTCTTCTGTATGGGTATGTAGGTCTATAAATCCTGGAGTTACCACTTTTCCCCTAGCATCTATTATCTCGCAGTCTTTACCCGCAATTGCATCAGCTATTTTAATTATTCGATCCCCTTTAATTGCTACATCCCCAACAAAGGGTTCTGAATTAGTCCCATCTACAATTAAACCTTTATGTATAATATAGTCACAATCTATTAAATCCATGGTAGGCATATTCACTTCAGCAGCAAAAGCTTGTGTATTTGTTTCTTTATTTGAACACCCTGTTAAAGTAAGCATAGCAAGGGTGCTTGTCCCATATATCAAAAAATCTCTCCGGTTAATTCTTTTCAATATCCTCTACTCCCAATAAATAGTATTATTTTATAGGTTTCGACAGGAAGTCTATCTTTCCTCCAAATTATTTATGGATTTCCTTGGAAATATTTATCAAACCTGAAGCAAAAGGGCAGGAAGAAAAGGAAAAAAGGAAGCAAGAGAACCGCCCTATGCTTCCTTTTTGACGCTATTCAGATCATCTTCTGAGATGTTTTTTAAAAAGTCTTTTAGATACTCCCCAGTTAGAAGCTTTATATCTGGAGCAATTTCCAACAAGGGTACTAATACGAAAGCTCTCTCTTTTAAACCCATATGGGGAATAGTTAATTCTTTAGTTTTTATTACTTCATCTCCATAAAGAAGGATATCGATATCAACAGTCCTTGGCCCCCATCTAATAGTTCGTACTCTATCTAGGTCTTTTTCAATTGTCATGGTAGTTTGCAAAAGTTGATTTGGTTTTAGTGCTGTTTCTATTTTAATAACCATATTTAAAAAGCTGTTTTGCTCAACACCACCAAATGGTTCTGTTTCATATATGGACGATGCAGCTTTAACTGTTATGTCTGGATTATCCTTAAGGGCATTTATTGCTCTTTCTAAATACTCTTTTCTGTTTCCAATATTAGAACCCAGCCCTAAAAATACAAAGGTTTTCATCTTTCTCTCTCCATCTCTACTGCCATGTATTTAAACTTGCCTTTTATAGGGGCTAGTGGCTTTTTAACTCTAACCAAAGTTTTGGTAATTTTTCTTTCCATAAACACTTCATCTATAATATTCCTTGTTAGGGCTTCAATAAGGTCAAACCTCTTTTGCTCAACTATATATTTAATCCTATCATAGAGTTCTCCATAATGTACCGTTTCCTGAAGGTCATCGGAGTATCCAACCTTTTCTAGATCAAGCCAAAGCGTAACATCTACTATAAAGGGTTGTCCATTAAGCTGTTCTTCTGGTAAAACACCATGGAAACCCCAAAACTCCATATCAGCCATAATAATTTTATCCATAAAGACTACCTCCTAACCATAGCATCCATCATTCTGCAGACCCTTTTCATTTCTTTCACATCATGAATTCTAATTATATTAGCCCCCCGATCGATACCTAAGGCTACGGTGGCAGCAGTCCCTTCTACCCTTTGATCTACAGGTAAATCTAATACTTTCCCAATCATGGATTTCCTTGAAGTTCCTAAAAGAATAAGTTTACCAAGACTTTTAAACTCGTCAAGCCTATCCATCACCTCTAAATTATGCTCCAAGGTTTTGCCAAATCCAATTCCTGGATCTACAATTATTTTGTCTGGGTCTATTCCAGCTTCTTCAGCAATACTTATACTTGTCTTTAAAAAGCTTAAAACATCTCCCATTAGATTTCTATATTCCGTACCATCCTGGTTATGCATTACAATAACAGGAACTCCATACTTGGCAGCAACTGCGGCTAACTCCGAATCCATTTGTAGTCCCCAAATATCATTTATAATATGGACTCCCATATTAAGCACTCTTTCAGCTGTAGCAGCCTTGTAGGTGTCTACTGAAATAGGCACCTTTACTTCTTGAAGTAACTTTTCAAGTACTGGTGTTAATCTCTTGATTTCCTCATCTGTATCAACTGGTAAATGTCCGGGGCGTGTTGATTCTGCTCCCACATCGATGATATCAGCACCCTCTTCTACCATTTCTATTGCATGGGATACGGCTTTATTTACATCAAAAAATTTGCCTCCATCAGAAAAAGAATCAGGAGTAAGATTTAAAATACCCATAACTATGGTTCTTTCATCAATTGGCAAAGTATATTTGCCCACCTTTAAGGGCTTAAACTGGGCGTTATTTATTTTTAAATTATTCATAATCACATCACCTAATAAATTTGTTTTCCTTGCTTATAGTCTAATTCTATTTTACATTCATCAAATGCTTCACAGCCTTGGCATTGCCGAGACAGTTTGTCACCTTGATATAGCTTTTTTCCAAAGGGCGAATTACTCTTATTATACTTTCTATGTTCTCCAATAGCCTTGCAAACTATATCTATGTCTTGTGATGAAAAGCCTATATCTTCCATAATGGGCTCAGCAATCCTACCACTAGCTAGAGCATGATCTACCCCATCAGAGTATTGCTCTACTCTACCTAAATCATGGAGTAGTCCAGCTGCATAAATTAATTCTTTGACTTGATTTATACTTTTACCTGGGAACAGCTTTACATACTCGTTATTTTCCAAAATAAGAATATAAGTGATTCTAGCAGTATCTAGGAAGTGCTGAAGATTGTGCAAACAAAATTTTCTTTCGTCTTCATATACATCTATCAATTTATTCCTTCTTTTAAACTCTTCATGATTTAGAATTGCCTTAATCTTATCAGACATTACTTGTCTCCTAATAAATAATATGGGTAAACTAAGATAGTCAGCATACACTAAGTTGTTTATATCTAATAAATTGCCCAGGGGCAAAACCCCTGGGCTTTCAGTTTCTTTTATCCGATGACTATCACTACTAAGACTCCCATCTTCATAAGTGGGAGATAAGCGGTGCTATGTCCCTGGATAACGGTTTCTAACCTTCAGATGGAGTAAAAACTCCACCTGAAGTCAAGAATCCTGTTTATGTCTAGATTTTTATCTATTTTAGAATAAACCTACAATTTTACCACTTTCATCAACATCAATTACTTCTGCAGCAGGTCTCTTTGGTAAACCTGGCATTGTCATAACTGCTCCAGCAATACACACGAAGAAGCCTGCACCAGCTGATAATCTTACTTCTCTAATGGTAATAGTAAAGTTTCTTGGTCTACCAAACTTAGTTAAATCATCTGATAAGGAATACTGTGTCTTAGCGATACATACTGGAAGCTCACCATAGCCTTGTTTTTCAAACATAGCAATAGATTTTTCAGCTGCATCTGTAAATGCTACTCCATCAGCACCATATACCTCTTTAGCTATTGTATTAAGCTTATCCTTTAAAGTAGTATTTAATTCATATAGAGGTTTGAAGTTGGATGGTCTATTTTCAATAGTCTCAAGAACTTTCTCAGCTAATTCAACTCCACCTTCTCCACCTTTAGCCCACACCTCTGATAAAGCTACTTCGGCTCCAGCTGCATGGCAACGTTCAATTACAAACTTAAATTCTTCCTCAGTATCAGTTGGGAATCTGTTAACTGCAACTACTGCAGGCACTCCAAACTTACCAACGTTTTCAATATGTTTTTCTAGGTTTTCATAGCCCTTAGCTAAAGCATCCATATTAACTTTTCCTAACTCAGCCTTAGGAACACCACCATGCATCTTAAGAGCTCTCACAGTTGCAACAATAACTACTGCATCTGGCTTAAGACCTGCAAATCTGCACTTCAAATCAAAGAATTTCTCGGCACCTAGATCAGCTCCAAAACCAGCTTCTGTGATAACATAATCAGCTAATTTTAAAGCTAACTTAGTAGCTGTTACTGAGTTACAACCATGGGCAATATTTGCAAATGGACCGCCATGAATAAATGCAGGTGTATTTTCAAGTGTTTGTACAAGGTTTGGTTTGATAGCATCCTTCATTAATAGACCCATTGAACCTTCTGCTTTTAAATCTCCTGCAGTTACAGGATCTCCATTGAAGTTGTAACCAATTACTATTCTCTTAAAGCGCTCTTTTAAATCAGTTAAGTCAGAAGCTAGACATAAAATAGCCATTACTTCTGAGGCCACCGTAATATCAAATCCACTTTCTCTTGGCATTCCGTTGGCTTTTCCTCCTAAAGAAATAACACACTGTCTTAAAGCCCTGTCATTTAAGTCAATTACTCTGCGGAATACAACCTGTCTTGGGTCTATCCCCAAGTCGTTACCTTGATGAATGTGGTTGTCAATTAAAGCTGCCAATAAATTGTGTGCATAAGTAATAGCGTGAAGATCACCAGTAAAGTGAAGATTAATATCTTCCATTGGAACTACCTGAGCATATCCACCACCAGCAGCTCCACCTTTAATACCAAAGCTTGGGCCTAAGGATGGTTCTCTTAAACATACCATTGCTTTTTTGCCTATGTGAGCAAGTCCGTCGGTTAAACCAACACTAGTTGTAGTTTTACCTTCACCTGCTGGTGTTGGGGTAATTGCAGTAACCAGAACTAGCTTGCCATCTGGCTTGTCCTTTAATCTCTTATAGACATCAAGAGAAACTTTAGATTTATATTTGCCATATAATTCTAAATCGTCCTCTTGAAGGCCTAATTTCTCAGCTACTTCAGTCACTTGTTTCATTTTCGCCGCCTGGGCAATTTCGATATCACTTGGTACCTTACTCATTAAAAAATCACTCCTCTAAAATATTTTAATTTCATTATTCCCAAGAATTGACTAAATATATAGCCATGCATCACTTATAGTCTTTTCTCTCTTTAGAAAAAAAATCCTTCTTTTTTTTCTATTGCCCTGCAATGCTTATGAGTCCCTACTAAAATTATTTATGCTTATTAAAATAATTTTTTTCCTTAGAGCTCCAAGGTTTTAAGCCAGCATGTCTTACAAATATATATTTTTGGCTATATTTAAGTGCAGCATTAAGTACAGAAATAAAAAAAAATTACCATAATTACATTTTTCACAAACTTTTTAGCTATCTATATCCTGTACCAAATTTCAAAAAGGGTTGTTTCTAAATCAGAAAGGGCTCCTAATGGAGCCCTTAGCTAATGTCTAACCCTCGTAAATCCAGTCTTCTATATTTTTATGATACTCACATATTTCCTGATTAGTGAAGTATATGCCTATCTCTCTTTTTGCACTCTCTAGTGAATCTGAGCCATGAATAATATTTTTACCTACACTTAGGCCATAGTCTCCTCTTATGGTCCCGCAATCTGCTTCTAATGGATTGGTTGAACCTATTATTTTTCTCATTGCAGAAACAACATTCTCACCCTCTACCACCATTGCTACAACAGGACCTGAGGTGATAAAGTCTACTAAACCGTTGAAAAAAGGTTTTCCCTTATGTTCACCATAGTGGACCCCTGCAGTTTCTCTAGATAGCTTAATCATTTTCATAGCTGCAACTTTAAATCCTTTATTCTCTATTCTGCTAATAATTTCCCCAATTAAATTCCTTTGTACTCCATCAGGCTTTATCATAACATACGTCTGCTCCAACAACATCAACTCCTACTTATTATATTTAAATGTTATTCTAGGTCCATTTCCTTCATCTTTTGGTGGAGGATTATCAAGATTTTCGTCGCTATTATAACCTTCATTACCTATTTTGTCTTTATCTTGACTTTCTTTTAAATCAATTTTTTCTTGTGCTTCACGAGCATGGTGTCCTTTTTTAATAAGCTCTTCCATTTTGTTTTTTGCTTCCTCTGCAGATAAACCATCTTCCATACTATTAATTAAAGTCTCAAATTCATTAGCTTCTAATGTTTCTTTTTCCATTAAAGTTTGAGCAACTAAATGTAATTTGTCCATATTGTCATTTAAAATCTGCTTGGAACGAATATAAGACTCATCCATAATTTTTCTAGCTTCCTTATCAATGGAAAATGCTACGGCCTCACTATAATTACGATCTCTTGAGATATCTCTACCCAGGAATACCTGTTCCTGCTTTCTTCCAAAGGTTAAAGGGCCTAGTTCTTGACTCATACCGTATTCAGTAATTATCTTTCTTACAAGCTCACTAGCCCTTTCAAGGTCATTTTGGGCACCAGTACTAATTTCTTTTAATACTATATCCTCAGCCACCCTGCCTCCTAAGAGCATTACAACCATATCTAGTATTTGAGATTTAGTCATATATCTTCTATCTTCTTTAGGTAAGAGAAGGGTATAACCACCCGCTCTACCACGTGGAATGATTGAAACCTTATGAAGGGGGTCTGTATGCTCTAAATAATGTCCCATTAAAGCATGGCCAGCCTCATGGTAAGCAACTAACTTTTTCTCATAATCGCTTATTACCCTGGACTTTTTCTCTGGTCCTGCTATAACCCTTTCAATGGACGCTTCAAGCTCATCCATACCAATTTTTTTACGTCCACGACGGGCAGCAAGTAATGCACCCTCATTTACTAGATTCTGTAAATCCGCACCTGTAAAGCCTGGAGTTCTTCTTGCTAAAACATTTAAATCTATCTTATCAGCTAATAATCTGTTTTTCACATGAACTTTGAGTATTTCCTCTCTTCCTTTCACATCAGGTACATCTACTGTAACCTGACGGTCAAATCTTCCTGGCCTTAATAATGCCGGATCAAGAATGTCAGGTCTGTTTGTTGCAGCTATCATGATAATTCCTTCATTTGTTTCAAAACCGTCCATTTCAACAAGTAGCTGATTAAGTGTTTGTTCTCTTTCATCATGTCCACCACCAAGGCCAGCACCCCGCTGTCTACCAACAGCGTCAATTTCATCGATAAAGACTATACATGGAGCAGTCTTTTTAGCATTTTCGAAAAGGTCCCTAACTCTAGAAGCTCCAACACCTACGAACATCTCAACAAAGTCAGAACCACTAATGCTGAAAAAGGGTACTCCAGCTTCACCAGCTACTGCTCTAGCTAGTAATGTCTTTCCTGTACCTGGAGGGCCAAATAAAAGAACACCTTTAGGAATTTTCGCCCCTATGTCATTGAATTTTTTAGGACTCTTCAGAAATTCCACAACTTCCTCTAGTTCTTCCCTAACCTCATCCACACCTGCAACATCCGCAAAGGTGACCTTGGATTTCTCTGCAGTTTGCAGTCTGGCTTTACTTTTACCAAACTGCATAACCTTATTTCCTCCACCTTGAGTCTGCTGCATCATAAATAAGATCAAGCCCACAATTAATAGAATAGGTAAAAATGTACCCAATAACCCCATATACCAAGCAGGCTCCGGTTTTGCTACAGGCGTTACATCTATACCCTTATCAACCATTCTTTGCAACAATTCAGGATTGGGAGGAATGTTGGCTGTAAAAGGTTCATCAGTTTTAAGTTCACCAGCTATAATATATATGTCCTCCCGCAAGGTTACTTCAACTGATCTAATTTTTCCCTGATCAATCTCTGCTAAAAGAGAAGTCAAAGTAAATTCTCTAGGTTGTTCCCCAGTAGGAGTAGTCAATCTTATAACAGATACTGCAATAAGGACAATCAAGAGATAAATTGCTAAATTTTTAAATATACGATTCAAACGTATCCTCCTCTCAAGCTAAATACTTATGCTACTAAAAGAAACTATACCATAAAATCCTATAGTTTTAAAAAGAATCTAAGGATTTTTCATAAATTCTCCATTATTATACTTTGAAATTCTTAATAGAATGCTGTTTTTATCTAGTGTATTCTTGAATTCTTCTGATATTCTTAACCCAGCAACCCAAATAATTTTTCCTGTTTGTTTGCTTAGAATAATAGGCAACCTATTCCTTTCAAGTTTATCAATCTTTTCATCTATGAATAAATCCTTAAGTTTTTTTGTGCCTGTCATACCCACAGGTCTCATTCTATCGCCTGTTCTTCTGTTTCTAATTATAAGTGTATCCCCAGGATTAATACTCACCAAAGCTTCGTTTCTATCTTTAAGCTCCAATCTTTCCATAGTTTCAGATGGACTTAAAAATTTGCTTTCTATAATGGTATTAGTCTCCTGGACAAGTAAAGTACCTGGGATAGACATTTCATGATAATAATCAATGCTCTCTTCTGAATAATATTCCTCTTTTCGCATGATTTTAAGCCTATCATAACTAAAAATTGCCTTTAATTGACCTGGTAATTCTGTTGTGCTTCCTGAAGAGCTGTAAGATATTAGGTTTCTGACAGATTCTACATGATAAAATGATAGATTATAATTATTTCCACTTACCATGAAGAATATTTGCCTGATAATCCTTCTCTGGATAGCTATGGGCAACTCCAAAAATGGTTGTGTAAGCCATTCACCTTTTTGTTTCTCCTTATTGATAGAAATTCTACAATCTATTTCAAGGTTCTCAGCATTTTCCTCAAGATATGCATTTTCTTCTCGTAATATATCCGCAGTAGTTGCGAGAACATCTACTAATCTTGGGTTAAAGTCCTTGATAAGTAAAGGCATCAAACTATTTCTTATCTTATTCCTTAAATAAACTTCCTTGAAATTTGATAGATCTATACGAACAGACAGTTTATTCTCTTCACAGTATCTCTCTAAAACCTCTTTTTTAACCTCTAATAGTGGCCTTATATACAAATCCCTTTTTGGAGCTATACCCTTTAAACCATCCAATCCAGCTCCTTTTAAAAGATTAAGAAGAATGGTTTCAGCCTGATCATCTTTATGATGTCCCAAAGCTATTTTGTTACACGATAAGTCTTTAGCAGTCTTTCTAAGAAATCCATATCTCACAACCCTCGCACCTTCTTGTGGTGAATAGTTGTTCTCTGCTAAAACTTCAGGAACATTAATTTTTTCTATAATAGATTGAAGTCCGAGTTTATCTGCAACTTGCTTTACATATTCTGCATCTCTATCCGCTTCCATTCCTCGAAACATATGATTCAAATGTGCTACAATTAGAGTTAACTCATACTTATTTTTAAGTAGGTTTAAACAATGAAGTAGGGCCAGTGAATCTGCCCCCCCTGAAACTGCAACTAATATTTTATCATTTTGCTGTAGCAAATCATATCTCGCAATGGTTTTTTCCACTATGGTAATCATTATCGATCTAAACACTCCACACCATCTTAATCTATTCTATACCTTTCGATAAAAGTCGACATTTTCCTGCCACTAATGGTTGTTTTTTCCTGTGTTTCTAGTTTACCTTTAACCTTTAGCCTTTACTCCAATTTTGCTACAATAACCGTCATATCATCACTTATTATATCAGGTGCAACTGCTAGAGAATGACGTAAAGTTATATGGGCTAATTCCTGTGCATCCTGGATACGCAAATCTCTTAACACTTCTACCATCCAACCTTCTTTATCTGTAAATTCACCTGCTTCTAGGGCTCCATCCGAAACCATTATTAATGCATCACCCTTACAAAGATGTTTGCTTTGCCTTATTAATTCGATTCCATTTAGAATACCCAAAGGATGACTATTGGCTTTTACAATGCCAACCTGATTCCCCCGTTTAATAAAACCTGGTGCTGCTCCTATTTTAATGAACTCTACTTCTCCTGTATAAATGTCTATTATGGCCAAATCCAAAGTTGCAAAAGTTTCATCCTCGGACCTAACCCCGAGGACAGAGTTAATGGTTCGCACAGCCATTTCTTTTTCAAAGCCATTTTTTAAAAGCTGTTCCAAAAGAGATATAACTGTATTACTCTCCTTGGCAGCCTTTGGACCTACCCCCATACCATCACTTAAAGCTACAATATGCTTACCACCTTTTATTTCGAAAGATTTATATGTATCACCGCAAATAACTGTACCTTCACATTTAATCTGGCTAAATCCCACTGTGACCTTTAGTGCAGTACTTGGCCTAAATTTACAAGTACAGATTAACTGTCCCTTTTTAATGGCACAATTACTTCTGTCGACTATAAAGTTGTCTTGCAGGTAATCCTCCAAATAAGGCTTAATAAGTAAATTACATTCCATTTTACCTCTACAAGCCTCTTTAGTTATATCTAGTTCTATATTGTTACTATTAGTTCTGGACAAATTAAGGGCCATAATTTCAATGCCCATTTCCACAAGTTTATTATAAATATATGTCTCTTTTTCAAAAAATTGATCTCTTTCTATTTTGATGTCTCCCGCTAAGTTTTCCATCACAGCAGATACACCCTGGAGTTGCTCAGCTACTAAACCCCTTGTTTCATTTAGCTTTTTCCTATAATGTCTATCCATTAAGTGCGTTTCAAAGAGACATCCTGCTACTGTTACTAACTCTTCGGGCCGAATACACCTTTTTCTGAGTTCTCCTGGTAAATCTCCCTTATTAACCGTACCTTGAACTTCAATTAGATTAAAAAGAGTACATATATGCTGACATGTGGACTTTTTTTCTTTCTGCCAGCAGATCATAAATACTGAACAACCTGAACAAACCCTATTAGTTATGGTTTTTAATATTAAGTCAAATCTGGCTTTATCCTCCCATTCTATGTCATCAGAAATTTGTTTAAAAGTTTTTGATAATTCCTTAAAAATATTACTAACATCATAAATTTTATTGAGAAGTACTTTCTCAGTTTCCTGGGTTTTATCCTTGTTTAGAATAATCATATCTGCTTTATGGATTAAAGATATCGGCAATAATAAGAATATCAATCCGGCACTAATACTCTCTATGAGCAAGGAATTAAGATCCTCAATATATAGTAAATAATAGGCTAGGCCAAATTGTCCCATCATAAAGCCAGTAATGCAGCCTGGTTTGCCAAACCCTCTAAAAAGTCCGGCCAGTAAGCCCGATAAGGCAAAAATCCCTGCATATGGACTAACCAGAGTGGTCAACAAACTCGGGGCAAATCCTGAAACAACTCCTAAAGCTGCACCGTATCCTCCACCATATAAATAAGCAACACACAAAATTAATACCAAGGCTACGGTTCTACCTAGATTCCAGTATAGGACACTTATTTCCATTAAACTTATTAGAATTGCCACACCAAGTATAGTTAATCCTAATGCATTTTCATTAGATAATAGACCCTTTCGCAATTCATTAATGCCTGATAAGCCCTTAACAAAAGCTATGCTAAGAGCTCCAGCAATAAACCCTTCAAAGCTTATTTCAAGGAAATAATATGTCGGGTAATCACTTATTACAAAATATGTACCTTTTATAAAAATCATTACCAAAAGGACTAAAACAGGTACATGCCATATAGATTTCAAAAAAAATGGTCTAAATAATGATAAAGAAGCAACAAGAACTATTACTATAACACTATTTAATGCTGAAATGGCCAACTGGCCCTCAGTTCCCAACCAAACACCTAGCAAACAGGCTAGGGTTACAATCACAGTAAACCTCTTGCCTTCAATCCCCACTACTGCAACACAAAACGCAGGTGCAAGCACCCAAATGCTTTGCATAAGTTGTCCCTTTGCAAAAATCAGCGCTATCAGTCCATATAATATAATTAAAGGAGTCCAATTATTGATAGTTTGTCCTACTAAAGGGGAAGCTGTAGAATCCTCATTATCCTTAGAAAGAACACCACTTCTGTAGAATGAATAAACTTCTGTAGGTTCTGACAATTACTGCACCACCCTAAAATAACGTCTTTAACAATTATAGTATATGGTTGTTGCAATCATTGTCAGGTTACGGTATAAAAAGCTTTATTTTATTGACAATATAAGTCACTTTTCAACATAAAACAAAACTTGGATTGCGCCAAGTCCTTAGACGCAGGCGGAAGCCTTAAAAGAAAAAACTGGCTTTTAAGCCAGTATCGGACAAATATTTTGGTAGCGGTGGTAGGACTTGAACCTACGACTCTGCGGGTATGAACCGCATGCTCTAGCCAGCTGAGCTACACCGCCGTAATTGATTTTTTTACTCAACAACTGATAACATATTATCCAGTATAAACATTTAATTGTCAAGAAGCTTTTAGATGGACAGTCATGGATAGTCAATTTATCTAATTTACTTAACAAGCATTAACTTTGCTCCTGCTGCTAATAGAATTATGCCTACTAGCTTCATCCAAGTAAAGGATATTTTCTGTAAGCCAAATAGCCCAAATTGATCAACAAGACAAGCTGTTGCAACTTGCCCGACAATTATTGCTGTAGTGGCTGTCGCTACACCCAATTTGGGAATACTTGCCACAACTCCAACTGTAATAGCTATACCAATTGCTCCCCCTACATATAAATACCATGGAGCATGATCGTAAACACTAAAATCCCCATGTCCTATACGTAGTATAAAAACCATAATAATTAATAAAACTGCTGCAGATGCATGCACGATAAAAGTGGCTTCCAAAAGACCAATGACTTTAGCAAGAGCTGAGTTTAAGGACCCCTGTAAGGCCATTGCTATTCCAGATGCAAGCGCAAACAGAAGTGCTAGTAGTGTTCCAGTCAAGACTAAGTTCATAAATTCATTACCTCTTTTTTCAAACTATTTATTCTTTATTGCTAATATCCCCCGCATAACACTTCACATATACACACTTAGCCTTCTATTTAACTTTTATTTTTTACCAACTATTGCAAAGTATGATGGAAATGATAATAAGGCATCCTAAAACTATTATGATGTCAAGGATGTCAAGTCAATCGAATTAATACAAGAAGGAGACAAAAAAATGCAAAGAATATTAAAGCAATCTATTTTAGTTTTGACTTTTTTTTTAGTGGTTGCTCTTTTTTCACCTATGACTTATGCCCTAGATATTTATTCACCAAATCCAGATAATGAAATAATCACCTGTTCAGATTTTGATATGGTTATACGGCCGACCTCGCCTCCAATGGAGGGCCCTGATATAATAGAATTGCAGATGCTACTAAGAGAAATAGACTATTATATTGGTCCTATAAATGGTATATATAATGATTTAACTGAAAAAAGCCTCAAAACTTTTCAAAAAGATAGTGGGATAAATTCTGATGGATGGGTAACATATAAAACTTGGCAAACCCTTACCGGGAATTATGATGAAATAACTCCTGTAACTAATACAAAACCTACAGGTTCACTCCATCTTGTTATAAATAAAAGTGAAAGGAAAATTTATTTATATGATGACGGGAAGCTTATCAAAGAATATCCTGTAGCAGTTGGAAAAGCCGAAACCCCTACCCCAGTAGGAGAATGGAAAATTGCAAGCAAGGGCGTATGGGGAGGAGGATTTGGAACACGATGGATGGGGTTAAATGTGCCATGGGGAAAATTTGGAATTCATGGCACCAATAAACCTTACTCAGTTGGAACCTATGCATCCCATGGGTGTATAAGAATGCTTAACAAAGATGTGGAAGACTTATATCCTTTGGTCCCCATAGGCACACCTGTAATCATAGAAGGGGATTATCCTAGTCTCATGTATAGAACCATTAAACCAGGTACAGCCTCTAGGGATATGTTGCATGTACAAAAAAAACTTAGAGAGCTTGGTGTATACTGGGGTCCAGTAGATGGCAGATACGGTAAAATGACTGAAGTTTCAACTACGTATTTTCAGCTTCTAAACAATCTAGAAGATGATGGAATTATAAATGAAACCTATTATAAAGCATTGAAGTTGCGTGATTAGGCTGCTAAAATAATTCCGTGAAGTAGATCTGTTTCACTTATGGTAACAGTATTAATATTGAGATAGGTCATAATAACCCATAAAATTAGCAAACCTGCAATTATAATGTCCGCTCTCTCTGGTTGTAGTCCAGGTATAGCTAGTCTTTGAGCTAGGGATTTTCCACCTATATAAAATATTATTTTCCCAAGTTCTTCAATACTTATCTCGCTTCCATGAACCGCCTCAGGATCATATGTGATAAGTTTCTGATTTATAGCAGCTAGATTTGTAGCGGTACCCCCCACAGCAATTAATTTATAGTTTTCCAATTTATTTATCTTTTCCAACGCATCTTCTAGTTGTGCAAATATTTGCGTAGGAGTTGATGTGTTTTCTGTGCATCTTACTGCTCCTACTAGACTGCTATTTACAACTATTTCTTCACCTTGCTCAAATACTATTTCTGTGCTCCCACCACCTATGTCTACAACTACACCACCTTCTGTAAATCCTAATCCTGTAGTTGCTCCTGAATAGCTTAACTGTGCTTCTTCTTCACCAGAAATAATATTAATTTCCAAGTTAGTTTTTTCTTTAACTAAATCAATTAATTCCTGAGAGTTTAAAGCCTCTCTCATAGCGCTTGTTGCTACAGCTTTAACCTTATCAACGTTATAACTGCGTATAGTGTCCATATAAGAAACTAAAACCTCAACAGTTCGGGAAATGGCTTCATGAGAAATTCTTCCTGTTGCACCCAGCCCTTCACCTAATCGAGTCATCTTTACTTCTCTACATACTGGAATAATCTTATTGCTGTTCCTTTGAGCAATAAGAAGCCTTACTGAGTTAGTGCCAATATCTATCGCCGCATACATGTACTATACCCTCCAATATTTATCCAACATAATAAAACCTCCAAAGAAAAAAGGAGGTTTTTTGTTATGAAAATAATCCTATTAAAACAATTTTGAGCCTCGCCCTCCCCTTTTTCCTTCGGATTGGCGTTTTACGTCAGCTTGCCTCTCATCACTATCTTTAATGAACTTAGCAAGTTTATCCTCAAACGATACCTGAGGTTGTACCCTAACCTGCTGTCTTCTAGGCTTTTTTGATTCATACTTAGGGTTAGCCTGTTTAATTGATAGTCCTATTTTACCATCCTGGTCAACATTAATTACTTTGACCTTAACCGCATCGCCTTCTTTTAAGTAATCACTAACACTTTTCACATAAGCGTCGGCTACTTCTGAAATATGAACCAGACCGGTAACACCTCCGGGCAATTCAACAAAGGCTCCAAAATTAGTAATCCCTTTTACAACACCTTCTAATATGCTGCCTTTTGTGACAGTCATTCTGATAGTATTCCTCCTATCTTTGTTACATTGTATTTATTATACAAAAAGGTAGGAGAAAGGTCAATACATTGACCTTTAAATGATATTAGAATTAATGCTGGATTTCACCTTCTTTTATTTGCTTAAAGGGCATTACGTCGCCAGGTTTGGCAGGCATAACGACTCTTTCACCCTCCTTAACTAGGCCAAGCCTTTCTCTTGCAAGTTTTTCAATAAAGGCAGGGTCCTGGGCCAGTTTTATTTCTTCTACTAATTGAGCATTCACCATTTTTGCCTCTTCTATTTGAATTAAATATTCATTTATCTCTTTGTCTAGTTGATAGCTTACCCAAGCAAACCTCGCAAATGCAAATAAGACCAAACCTAAGATAAGCACTACTAGCGTCAGTATTACTTTATTGATATGCCTCTTTTTATTCTTGCTTGGGGGGGCTACTTTCAAATCTCTTCTTTTACCCAAACAACGGGGATGAATTATCACATTCGTATTATCAATCATTAGATTTCAGAATCCTCCTGTGAGAATAGGTTTAAAGCATCACCAGGTAACACAATAACTACCTGATAGCCCTTTTGTTTTGCTCTATGAGACAGTGTAGCTACAGTACTTGCTGTTAGCCCTAACTGTTTAGCTGCCTCTTCATTAGATCGTCCCATTTCTTTAAGAGTTACAACTTGTTTTTCTCTAAAACTCAGTTTTTCTGCCCCTCTTATCTCAATCTGCATTTATATGTCCTTTACTTTTCCAAAGTTTTTTCCACAGGTTTTTCCACAGTCTGTTGATAAGTATCCACAATCTTAGTACATAATATGTACATTTATAGTATGTTTTAAGTTCTCCACAAGTAAAAAAAATCCTGCTTACTTAGTACATTTTTTTGTATGTTTTTGTAAAACTAGGACCTAAGTCCCAGAATATAAGAAAATAAACCCCACCAAAGCAGGGTTTATAAGAATATAATCTAATTATCAAGTTCGCCATCTGACTTATAGTATCTGACTCAAAAATGCTTGAGTTCGTTCATTTTCTGGATTACTAAAAATCTTTTCAGGTTTTCCTTCTTCTACGATCCTTCCTTCATCCATATAAATGACCCTGTCGGCCGCTTCCTTGGCAAACCACATCTCATGGGTTACAACAACCATAGTCATCCCTTCTTTTGCTAAATCTTCCATTACCACTAAAACCTCTCCTACTAGTTCAGGATCAAGGGCAGATGTAGGTTCATCAAATAATAAAACCTTCGGTTGCATTGCCAAGGCCCTTGCTATGGCAACCCTCTGCTTTTGCCCACCTGATATCATACTAGGATAAACATTAGCTTTATCTTCTAAGCCAACTTTTTGCAATAAATCATGACCTAGTTCAAAGGCTTCAGCTTTAGGCATCCCTTTGACCTGGGTGGGCCCCTCTAGTACATTTTGCAAAACCGTCATATGGGGAAATAGATTAAAGTGCTGAAAGACCATGCCAACCTCTTGCCTAATTAGATGCAGGTCTTTTCTTTTGGGTTTAACCTCTTTTCCTTCTATGAATATTTGTCCTTTTTGTGCTATTTCTAAGAAATTGATACATCTTAGAAGGGTACTTTTCCCTGAGCCACTAGCTCCTATTACAACTACACATTCTTTCTCCTTCACAGACATATCTATATCTTTAAGAACATGGAGTTTTCCAAACCACTTGTTTAGCTTTTTTACCTCTATCATGAATAGCTCACTCCTTAGCCCCTATAATCGCTTACTTGCAAGCGACGTTCTATACTTGATACTATTATAGTTAAAACTGAAGTCATGATTAGATAATAGACTGCAGCAATAATCAACATTTCCATCAGCAGATACTGGGAAGACCCTATTTGTCTACTACGTAAAAGCAACTCTCTCACAGCTACAGTACTGGCCAGGGAAGAGTCCTTTAATGCAATAATAAACTGGTTCCCCAGAGGTGGTACTGACCTCTTAAAGGCTTGAGGCAAAATAACTCTTTTCATGGCTTGCCATGGAGTCATGCCTAAGGACAGCGCAGCTTCAGTTTGGCCGCGATCAATTGATTGAATAGAGCCCCTGAAAATTTCGGCTATATATGCTCCGTTATGAATGCCCAATGCTATTACAGCTGATGGAAGACCTGGAATATTGACAATGCTGGCAAAGCCGTAATATATTATCCAAAGCTGCAATAATAAAGGGGTGCCACGAATCATCCAAATATATAATTGAGCAGGCTTGTTTAATATCTTTAATTTTGAAATTCTCATTAAAGCAACAATTAATCCTAAAATAAGACCTACGAGTATACCAAGAGTTGTTAATTGTAAAGTAAGCCAAGCAGCTTCATAAAAAGTAGGGAAATATTTTGGTATAGCACTAAAATCATAAGGTAAGTTAAACATTTCTCCATCTCCCTTTTAAAAAAACGAGCACGGCACACTGTGGAGCCGCGCTCTCATCAGATCTTTTATTTTACAGTAATGTCTTCTCCTTCATGCCATTCTTCACTTATCTTTGTTAAAGTTCCATCAGCATGCATTCCTTCTAATATTTCGTTAAGCTTTTCTAATAGCTCTACATCATCTTTATGGACAGCTATGCCCATTTCTTCAGTACGGAGCAGTTCTCCTACCATTACCAACTCGTCTCCGCCTCTAATTTCTCTCATTGCGCCCATACCAACCAAGCGGTCAGTTATAACACCATCAACCCGACCAGTTACTAATTCGCTTAGGGTTAAGTTGTCATCATCATAAAGTTCAACTGTTGCCCCTAAGCTTTCTACGTCACCTTCAAAAGTTGTTCCTGTAGCTATAGCAATTGACTTGCCTTCCATTTCACTAGGATCTGTGATTCCTGAATCTTTTCGAACTATTAGCTGAGCTCCTGAATAGTAGTAAGGAACAGTAAAGTTTACCTCTTCTAAGCGATCTGGGGTAATAGCCATACTCCCTAAAATACCATCGTAGCGCCCGGCTCTAAGTCCTTCAATAAGCCCAGCCCATTCACCAGTTACATAATTCAATTCTACTCCTAACCTTTTGGCTATAGCCGCCCCTGTATCTACATCAAAACCAACTAACTCATCATTTTCATCAAAGAAGTTGAATGGAGGATATCCACCACTACCAACGACAGTAAGTTCTCCTGCTTCTAGAACTCTATCCAAGCTATTTTCTACATCCTCAACTGGATCTTCATTATTTACATCATTATTATTTTCTGTTCCAGGATCTTCACTACACCCCACTAAAGCCAATGAAAAAATCAACATCATTATCATTATTAAAAGTAATCCTTGTTTACGTAACACTCCAAAACACTCCTCTTTATTTTAAGTTTATAGTAATCCTATAAGTGAACTAACCAAAACCTTTCAAAAACTCCCTGCTCACCTCCCAACTATCTCTATATAAGTAATTTTATGCCTTTTGAAGAACACAAAAAACCTAGATACTCTAACTCTTTCTGCCTTAAATCAGAAAGAGAGTTAGAGTGTCTAGGTTTCGCCTCCCGACTCACCTTAAGCCATACGTTATTGCCGTATAGCCTTTTATTAGCCCAGTCTAAAAACGAACTAATAAAGACCCCAGTTCTCTAGTGTCAAAGATTTTTCCACCTCAAGTTTTGCTTTTCTTATTACAGTTTAATGCTTACTCATACCCGCTAACTAGCGTGTATAAGCTCACATTACTTAAGCTACTGCTTGAGAGTAATTCACCTTTATAATGCTCATTTAAATTGCATAAATATTATACACGCATACCCTTGATTTGTCAATCAAAATCCTCCCTCGGACCAGCCTAAATTATACCAAATAACCCATTAACATGGTAGCTACAGTAAAATAAATAGTAAGGCCTAGTATATCATTAATAGTAGTAATAAACGGGCCTGAAGCAACAGCTGGGTCAATCTTTAGTTTTGCTATGATAAGGGGAACTATTGTCCCAGCAAGCGTTGCTACAAATAGTGTAATCCATAAGGCTAGTCCAATTACAAACCCCAAAACAATGTTTTTCTGCCAAACTGCTGCAATAAAGCTAATTAATATTCCATTTGTTGTAGCTATTATTAAACCAACACCTGCTTCTCGTTTTATAAGCCTTAAAGTATCCTTGCCAGCAAATTGTCCTGTAGCTAAGCCTCTTATCACTACTGCCAAGGACTGTGTTCCAGTATTTCCTGCCATTCCTGCTATAACAGGAATAAAGAATGAAAGAACTACAACTGCCTCTAGTGTATCCTCAAATTGTGCGATAATGTTACCTGAGAAAATACCTATACAAAGCAAGAGGGCGAGCCATGGAATTCTTTTTTTAGCAGCATCAAAAGCATTAACATTTATATCCAAAATTCCCGCTTCACCACCACCAATACCTCCTAGCTTTGCCATATCCTCTGAAGCTTCTTCAGCTAGTACATCCATTGCATCATCAACTGTGATAATACCTACTAGTACCTGGTGTTTATCAACAACCGGTACTGCAAGAAAGTCATATCTATCTATAAGGTTGGCCACTTCTTCTTGATCCATATCAATTGGAACTGAAACAACTCGTTCATACATGATGTCATAAATTTTAGTCTCAGGACTGGCTATTATTAAGTCTCTAAGTGAGAGAACACCTTTTAATCTTCCGTCTTCATCTACAACATATAAATAATAGACAGTTTCTGCGTCTGGAGCTATTTTTCTGAGTTTTTTAATCGACTCATCAGCAGTAAAGTATTCTGGTAATACAATATATTCTGTCGTCATTAGACCACCAGCAGTATTTTCTGGGTGCTCCATTAGTTCACGCAGATCAGCTTCTTCTTTATCATCCATTAAGTTTAAAACTTGATTTAATCTTTCTTCATCCAAATCTCCAAGTAAGTCAGCTGCATCGTCGGATGGCATTTCAACAATAATCTTGGAATATCTTTCTATACCAAGTTCATCTATAATCAGCTTTTGCTGTTCTATTTCAATCTCCTGTATTATTTCTGCCATCTCTTCATCTGTCAAAATTTCAGCCAAGAGCCTTCTATTTTCTTTAGATAATAGCATTAAAATTTGTGCTTGATCATAGGGATGAATTTCGCCAAAAATCTCCCTGAGCTCGTCCTTGTTACCTTGTGAAAGGTTCAGGACTATTGAATCAAACGTCCCATTATACGAAACCATAGAAAATTCCTCCTTTATTACCCCCTTAGAAAGAAATTTTCTCCTCAGGGGTTGGTAAACCCATAGAATTAGTTTTAGCTATAAAAATAGTTTTAACTATTAACATAGCATTAAACAGAGTTTGATTTTGAATATGCAAACCCGTACCATCGTCCATGACTTTTACCACCCCTTTCCTAATCTCCACAACAAAAAAGACCTCTCTTTTGTAAAAGGGAAGGCCTTTTGATTATAACCAGAAACACCTTCCTCAACTCATTGAGCTTTGACACTGTATGACGTAGAGTTATCAACTCATCCACCTTAAACAAAGCCTTAATCCGGCAGTGCTTGTTCTACCCGTTGGCGTCTCTCGACATTTCCGGGCAGTGGACTATGTTCATACAGTAGCCTCACCTAACGAGGATTAGTTTTTATCTCACACTAATAATTTATCATATCCTTTTAAATGGGTCAATTTTTTTCACTATATTTATTACTTTTTTGAGGCTAGATCGTAAACTTTTATATTTTATACTCGGCATGCTTTTAGAAAGCATTTTTCTTAGAGGTTTTGTAATCCACATAAGGAATATACTTATTAACCCAACTAAGTACAAAAATAATTTAGAAAGTATTTTAAATGGAAATAAAATAACTGCTACAATAATATCCAACGTTTTTGCTATAAAATTTAGTAAAAAGCGATAAAAAAGCTTTAGATATTTAGAAAACACAATATAATAAACTAAGGTTCCTAATGCTATCCCTAGGAATACATAAAACCTTACTTCTCCCCAATTTGTATAAATCAGGGTAACAAAAACAAGAAGTATCATAAAAAGCCATATAAAAAGATCACCTATATGGATAAATACTTTTTTTGGTTTTATAAAGCATCGTAATATATAGTAAAAATCAAAGATGGCGCCCATAATTAAACCTAGCCCTACAGTTACAAAAAAACTAATTATCTGTTGATCTAATGTAGTCACTTTATGTCACCATTGTTCTTACTTTAAGATTCGTTTAATAAAGTTTTTTCTTCTTGCCCCTGCTTCCTCACTATAGAGAAGGTTTTCTGCTAAACCAATAACCTGCAGGCTTCCGTCTTCTAAATTCAAGCTATTTATGTTTAAGTCGCTCCCCCTAATTATTAAATCACCCATGGACGTTTCCAAAACTATTTCCTTGTCATCATAACTGATTACATGCTTTACTCCGGTAACCTTAACAATCTTTCTATCCTTAACTTCTAAAATATGACCTTTGAAATGATCCATAATGATTATCCCCCCTTTCATTAATGGATATTACAACTTTTTGGTTTTAGAACATCAAAAATATACAGTTGACTACCCGTTAGCTACACTTTATTATAAAACTGACTTTATGATTAAATATTTACAAGGTACAGGAGGCAAAATGTTATATATAATCACTTTTTCTTCAACATACCAAGCTTTAAACTTTGAAAAGAAATTTCTCAGCACCAAGCTAATTTTTACATTGCGGCCAGTTCCAAGAGAAATTAGTTCAAGTTGTGGTATAGCTGCTCAAATAGAAACTGATGAAAATGCTATTGATAGTATTTGGGAGGAATGCATAGTTGATAGAATGGAACCGGACGGGCTATACTCCTTAGTAAGTTTAAATAACAAAAATATTATCAAACTCATAAAGAAAAGGCAGGTTTAACCTGCCTTTTACTTTAGTCCCAAAGATCTTCTATTGTAACATTATTAAAGAAATACTTTACAATGTCTTCTGGAGTTTCTCCCTGCTCAGCCATAGCCCGTGCACCCCATTGACTTAATCCTACTCCATGTCCATACCCCTGACCGGAAACTACCAACTCGCCACCTGAAATGCTAATCTCATTCCAAAGGGTAGAACGCATCTCTGTACTTCCAAGAGCTAATCTCAGACCAGGCCCACTTATAGTAACCTCACCTAATTTAACTTTTGTAGCTCTACCAGATGGCCCCTCTTCTACTACTTCAACAGTACTTATTTCACCTGGATCACTACCTACAGCTTCTTGTACTGCTTCCCTAACCTGTGATATTGGAAAGCTAGCCGTCCAGGATTTGTTCTCTGGTAATGTTATCTCAAAGCCTGGGTCCTCCACACTATGAATGTAGGGTGCTTCTTCTGTAAAAGCAAGACCTTCTGCGGCACTTGCAGCTGTCAAGCCTCCACCATCAGCATGAAACCATCCATTGATTAGATTGCCTTCGTACGATGCAACCTGTCCCCGTGTATCTGCAACAGCCTGCTTGACATTTTCATTAATCCTATCCGCATCGTAGGCTTGAAATTCTTCAATGTCTGTAGAAGCATCTGTACCCCTTTCTTCAACCCCACCTTCCTCCATCTTCTTCATGGTAAAAGTTCTTGCAACTATTGCTTGAGCAGCTAAGGCTTCACTAGGCCATTGTGGATCCATTTCTGCGGCCACAACTCCCTTAAGGTATTCCTCTAACCTCATATCCTGGACATCTCCAGTTTCGACGAAATAAACGCTCAAAGTTGGCTCTTCCTGATACCTCTGATTTAATGGACTTGGTCCTGCATTAGGTTTACGTGCAGGACATCCTGTAGCACTAATTAAAAAAACAACCACAATAAGTAATATAAATATTTTTCTCTTAGACATGTTAAAACCCCTCCAAATTTTTTTAATGATAGGATAGCTTCAATGAATTACCTAAAATTAGTATTATCGGAAGGGGCTAACTTTATCCATAATATTCTATCTGGGTTAAGACCCCCACTTCTTTTAAGGAAAGGGGACACACCTGTGAGTAGAACCGGGGATGTCCCCAATCTGGCTAAATCAGGTGGAGTAGAGTCTCCATCTGCTTCCCCGATATTCAGCTTTGGCTAAACGAGTTCGCCTATATTTCTTCATACATTTTTTTTGCTTCTTCAGTCGAAGCTGTTTTTGGTGTATCTAAGACTCTCACCTTAAGAACTCTAGTTCCAAAATCTAAACTCAGTTCATCCTGGGGCTTAACTTCAGTACCTGCCTTTGCAGGACGACCGTTAATAAGAATTTTTCCCGCGTCACATACTTCCTTTGCAAGTGTCCTTCTTTTAATAACTCTTGATACTTTTAAAAACTTATCTAGTCTCAATATATTTCCTCCTCTTAACGAAAAGGGCGCACCAAAAAATCAGGCACCATTGGCGCCTGATTCTTTGTTAGCCTGTTACTCTTTCTTTTAAAGCCTTACCAGGCTTGAAAGCAGGTACTTTTGTTGCTGGGATTTTAATTTCATCACCAGTTTTTGGATTTCTACCAATACGAGCAGCCCTATCTCTCACTTCAAATGTTCCAAATCCCACTAACTGAACCTTGTCACCAGCAGCTAACGCTTCTTCAATTGCTGCAAAAGTAGCATTTACAGCTTTTTCAGCATCCTTTTTAGTAACTTCTGCTACTTCTGCCACTTTCGCAACTAATTCCATTTTATTCAAACTGAATCCCTCCTAGTTTATATATGTATAAGAGTCTTTTAAGCTAATTCGAGAAATACCCAAGATATCCTGCTTTTAATAGAAATTTTCTTAAAAAAATACCAATTTATTCATTTTTTTTTGCTTCTTCCCAAAGCTTATCCAGATATTGCAGGTTTAATTCGTCCCAATCTAATTTTTTTTGAGCTATATGCTTCTCTATATAAGCAAACCTTTTTATAAATTTATCATTAGTATACTGTAATGCTTTTTCAGGATCGATCCTATAAAACCTACATATATTGACTAATGCAAAAAGGATGTCTCCCATTTCCTCTTGTCTTCTGGTATGGTTATTTAACTCAACAGCCTCTTCAAATTCATGAAGTTCTTCTTTAACTTTCAACCATGGGCCATCTATATCTGGCCAATCAAATCCGACCCTGGTTGCCTTTTTTTGAATTTTTTCAGCTCGAGGTAAAGCTGGAAGGTTCTTTGGAATATCTCCTAACAACGTTACTTTAGCCTCTGCGTTTGCCTTTTCTTGTTCTTTTATATCTTCCCAATTCACTTCTACTTCTCCAGCAGATTCAACCTGCACCCCTGCAAAAACATGAGGATGGCGTCTGATTAGCTTTTCAGTTATCCCACTAATTACATCATTAATGTCAAATTGGTTCTTTTCTACTGCTATTTGAGTATGAAATACTACCTGTAATAGTAAGTCTCCCAATTCTTCACATAATTTATTCATATTTTTCTCATCAATAGCATCTAAAACCTCATAGGCTTCTTCGATTAGATACTTTTTTAAAGAGTTGTGGTTTTGTTCTTGATCCCAAGGGCATCCATTAGGCCCTCTTAGCTTGTCCATTACTTCAACAAGCGGATCAAGACAATAGGCAGGATAAACAGTACTATTATAATCTTGGATCTTGTTTCCGGCATCTTGCTCCTTAAATGCTGGTATATATAAACTTGTTAAATGGTCAATCCAGTCTAGTCTATCTAGTTGATATAGAGGTACCTCAACTATTATTTCTTGGTCGGATATCCCAGCACCTTTAACTACCCTTATTGCATGTTCTTCTGGATAATAATCCATTAATGTTAATTTTAATTCTGAGGCAACCATTTTATTATAAACTTGCGTGAATAATAAGGGTAGCTTCCCATTTAAGCTTTTTTCATTAAAATTTAGGGCATCTAATATTACAAGCCCATCACACGGATCTATTCGTAGTGCTGTATAGACCGCTTCTAAACCACTAGGGGCTGTGATTAGGTCAATCTCAATATCACTTACTTTCTTAATAAGTAGCTTAACAGTTTTCTCGGCAACCATTGGGTTTCCTGGCACACCATATATAATCTCATTTTGACTTTCTTTTACCTTTGAAATTAATACTTCTACAATCTCATTGTACACATCTTCAAATGCATTGTGCTTCTCATAAATAGTATCAAAGCTTTTAAATTTAATACCCAACATCCTTAATTCTTCTACTACAGGGTGTTGTTCAGTTCTTAAAAAAATAGGAAGGTCAGCCTTCAAAATCTTTAAATTTTTAACAGGCAGCAAATCAATACCACCAGGGCCTAGTCCTAAAACAGTTATTTTCATTTTTATCTCCTCACAATTTTGAATCTAAGCAATAACTTTGTTATTTTAATACCCACACCAGGTATCATTTCTAGATCAGATGCCTTGACTCCTCCAAAAAATAGTATAACCAATCCATAGGTTATTCCTCC
This sequence comes from Desulfitibacter sp. BRH_c19, assembly GCA_001515945.1. Classification (NCBI taxonomy): domain Bacteria; kingdom Bacillati; phylum Bacillota; class Clostridia; order Neomoorellales; family Desulfitibacteraceae; genus Desulfitibacter; species Desulfitibacter sp. BRH_c19. Next base: position 37,681 of record LOER01000031.1, on the reverse strand, counting down.
TATTATTATAGAAACTAAAACGGTCAAGCTGTTTCCTACTCTATTAATTAATGAACCATATATCCATAACACAGAAAAACTCATGATAATAACTCCAATTAATGGTACTACAATACTTTTATACAACGCAATACTAAAACCTGTATTTTTTTTCAAATCACGGTAATTTAACAATAATGCAACTGAGAAACCCACAACAGTAGCAATTCCTGCACCTTTTATTTCTATTAGCGGTATTCCCACCAATATATAGTTTAATAAACCCTTTAACATGATACCGATTAAGAGGTTTTTTACAGGCAAATAGGTTTTACCTGTACCCTGCAAAGCACCACTTGTAGTTTGATATAGTCCAAGGAGGAGGGTGGCAGGGGCAAGGACTGCTATACTGACACCAACCTCTGCAATATCATAAAGAAGTATAGCAATAGGAGTAGCTAATAACCATAATCCAACTGCAGCTGGAATGCATAATAAACAAGTTATCCATAAAGCTACTCCTATTCTTTTGTTAACCTGCTGGATATTTTTATTCGCCATTGCCTCAGAAATTGCAGGCACAAGGCTAACCGCTAAAGAAATAGTTATAATGGTGGGCAAATTAATTAAAGTATTAGCCATTCCAGAAAATTGACCAAATAACTCTGTTGCTCTAGCTATGGAATAACCAGCTGCTTGCAGTCTTAACGGAACAATGGTAGCATCTATTAATTGCATTACAGGCATTACTAAACCGCCTATGGAAAGGGGAACTGCTATTAGTGCAATTCTTATCATTATAGATAGGATAGACTCTTTTTTAATGAAATTGTAAGACGATGGCTTGCCTATACCCTTAGCTCTATGAACTAAGTAGAATATTATCAAAATTACAACGGCTGCAAGACTCCCTGTCACAGCACCAAAGGTTGCACCAGCTGCAGCAAATTCAATACCGTAAGGAAGCAAGAAATAGGCAAGGCCTACTACAGTTATTACCCTGACTAGTTGTTCAAACACTTGAGATAAGGCGGTAGGAACCATAGTCTGATTTCCTTGAAAGTATCCCCTAAAAGCTGAACTTATGGCTGTTATAAAAATTGCAGGGGAAATAGCTATAATTGCAAAGAAGGCCCTTTCATCGTATAAAATATTTCCTGCAAGCCAAAAGGAATTTAAATATAAAAGTACTGAAAAAAATGCTCCGATTATAGATAATAGTATTAAGGATACCCAAAATACCCTTTTTCCTCCTTGATAATCTCCTCTAGCATTTTTCTCTGCAACTAAGATCGATATGGCAACTGGTATCCCAGCAGTAGATAGTGCAAGAATCATTGTATATACAGGATATGCCATCTGGTATAGACCCATACCTTCTCCACCGATTAGTCTAGCTAAAGGTATTCTATATAAAGCACCCATTAATTTTACAATTAACCCAGCAATGGATAAAATAAATGCTCCTTTCAGAAAGTTTTGACCCGTCATATATTTACCGCCTTTTCCTCTTTATCCGATCAAGAATCCTGTTTATAATATCTTATAACGGAGTACTAAAAAATAGAAATAAAAAAAGTGGCCAAAGCCACTTAATTCTATCAAAGCCATATATAGAAACGAAAACTCACACTAAAATAAAATTTATCTACTGTTCCATCTGTTTTGCTAAAAAACCTGCAGCTGTTTCTGCTAATTTCAATTCCATGTCACCCATTTTCTGTCCTGGCTCTTTTGTGCATAATATTACAGCACCGATAGGATCCCCTTCAGCAATAATTGGAGCTATCACTTCAGAAGTAAACTTGCAGTCTTCTTCATCTTCTATAATGGCGCATTCCTTGCACAAATTGTGCTTTCCTGGGTCATTAATAAGCACAGATTTTCTATCTTCCATGACCTTTTCTACCGCTGCGCCAATAGGTTTGTTTAGAAACTCTTTTTTAGGAGCCCCTGAAACAGCTATTATGGTATCTCTATCTGCAATACAAGCTATATGACCAATTGCTTCATAGAGTGAATCAGCATATTCCTTAGCAAAATCTCCTAATTCACCTATAGGAGAATACTTTTTCAAAATAACTTCGCCTTCTCGGTCAACGAATATTTCTAAAGGATCACCTTCACGAATTCTAAGTGTTCGGCGTATCTCTTTTGGTATTACTACTCTACCTAGGTCATCAATTCGCCTGACAATTCCTGTGGCTTTCATAAATTCTTTCTCCCTCCTTTTCATCAAGGTTAAAGCCTGTAAGATCTTTATATTGTTAGTATATAACTGCCAACATCCATTTATTCTTTTTTTTCCATCCTTAAATCAAAAGTTAAAGATAAAAGTAATGGAAATAATAAAAATCACTCTCCTTTTTATCCAAAGTATTCTATATGGGTTAAGACTCTATAAGTGGGATCTACATCAGGTGGAGTAGAGTCCCCATCTAATGGCCCGTTGTTCAGCCTTAGCTGAACGAGTTTACTGTCTATATTTACCCTACAGAAGAATATTTTGTTTTTCTTATATTGCCCTGTGGAGAAAAATATATGCAAAAACAAATATAAAAGGAGCCCTATTAGGCTCCTTTTATATTAGTTGTTTTCTGTTTCCTCTTCTGTTTCCTCTTCTATTTCCTCTTCTATCAATAAATTATCAATCTCAGCATCTGCATAAATTTTGCTGAAGTATTCATCAAAGACTATATTTTTTTCACCATTTAAAACATATGCTTCTATGTCTTCTTTTAGCTTTTCATAGTCTTCAATTTTATCTTCTGCAAAGATAATATGATAACCGAAACTTGATTCAACAGGATCTTGACTATATTCACCAACAGACAGTTCATAAGCGCCCTTGGTAAACTTTGGATCCAGATTCGTATCATTTTCAGTAAAGTAATACTCCATTGTGCCTCCACTTTCTGCAGCACCTGGCTCATCACTATATTCTTTTGCAAGCTCAGAGAAATCTTCCCCTGAATTAAGCCTTGTAATTAATTCTTGTGCTTTTTCCTTAGCTACTTGTCTTTCCTCATCAGTTGCTGTGTCTTCTCTGGCCTCAATCAAAATATGGCTTACCTTCATGGTTATTAAATATTCCTTATTTTCTTCGTAAAATTCAATAAATTCTTCTTCTTCAGCAGTAACTTCACTAGTTACTTTATTAAATAATGCTTCCATTATTAGCTGTTGTTCCAACATATCTTTTACATCTTGTTCTGTAAGAAAACTCTCCGCTAAAGCTTTGCTAAAGTTTTCCTCACCCATTGATTCCTTAATACTATCAAGTTCATCTTCCACTTGTCCACTTTCAAGGGTAATACCTTCTGCCTCCGCAGCCTGCTCCATTAAAGTATATTCAATCATTTCGCTGAGAAGCTGTTTCCTAAATTCATCCTTCTGAGCCTCACCATCTTCTCCTTCAAATGTATATCCTTGACTTTCCATGGATTTTATATACTTGTCTAATTTGTCTTCTAAAACATCGGATTTTAATTCTTCCCCATTTACAAAGGCTACTACCTCATCCTTTTGTCTACAAGCAGTAAATGTGAAAGCAACTAGGAATAACAATAAAATAATAAATAACTTAAATCTAATAGATTTCAAGTCTAGCCACCCTCTCTATAATTAAATTACCTAAATACAGTCTTATGCCATTATAACAGTGCTAATGATTTCCTTCAAGAGCTGCTAGCTTAAGAAAAATATTTTCCAGAAAATCTAGTATTTGTTTTTGGCTTAATTTACTGGTCCTTAATTTAATCATCAAGCCTTTTGCTCCCGAAAAAGTTAACCTTCTATCCATTCCCTTTGCCAGTTCGAACAACTTTTCCCCTTTAATAATAAAGTCTGGAGCGAAGGCAATTTCTATCTCATCCCCTACATGCTTTATCTTTATTACCTTGAATTTCTTAGCAATCACTTTGATTCTTGTAAGGGTAATTAAATTATTACTTTCTACTGGCATTTCTCCATATCTGTCAATTAAACTCTCCTCTATACTTTTAACCTCTTCAAGGCTCTCGCAATTTCCTAAGTTCTGATATACATCCATTATTTGACTGCTGTCTGGTACGTACTTATTAGACACATATGCCGAAACATTTACTTCCATTTCAAGAGTTTCTTGAAGGTTTTCATGCTGTCTTTCTCCCTTCAATTGTCTAACAGAATCCTCTAATAAGCGACAGTACAAATCAAAACCAATTGCTATCATATGCCCATGTTGCTCTGGTCCAAGAATGTTTCCTGCTCCACGGATTTCCAAATCCCGTTTCGCAATTTTAAATCCTGATCCAAATTCTGTAAACTCCCTGATAGCTCCCAGCCTTTTCTCTGCCTGCTGGTTTAATATCTTATTTTTTTTATAAGTAAAATAAGCATAAGCAATTCTATTTGTTCTTCCGACTCTACCTCTAATCTGATATAACTGGGAAAGGCCCAGTTTATCTGCTTCATCTACAATTAGAGTGTTAACATTGGAGATATCCAACCCATTTTCAACTATCGTAGTACAAAGTAACACATGGTGATTACCTTCAATAAAGTCTAACATTACCTGCTCAAGCTCATCCTCTTTCATCCTACCGTGTGCTACCCCTATAGATGCCTCGGGTACCATTTTCCCCAGGTGTAGTTTTACCTTAAGGATATCCTCAATTTTATTATGAATATAATATACCTGCCCTCCCCTATCTAACTCCTTACGGATGGCATCTCTTACAAGGTTATCACTATATTCAATTACGTATGTTTGTACAGGATATCTGTCTTCAGGTGGTGTTTCGATAACACTCATATCTCTAACTCCAGCAAGAGCCATATGCATAGTCCTTGGGATGGGTGTAGCTGTTAAAGTTAATACATCAACATTTTTTCTGATTTGTTTAATTTTTTCCTTATGACTAACTCCAAATCTTTGTTCTTCATCTACTACTAACAGCCCCAGATTTTTAAATTTTATATCGCCGGAAAGAAGTCGGTGTGTACCAATTACAATATCTACAAGACCTTTTTCTGTCCCTTCCACAACTCCCCTTTGTTCTTTAGCAGTTCTAAACCTACTTAAGGTATCTATTACAACTGGAAAATCTGCAAATCTTTCTGTAAATGTTTGATAATGCTGCTGCGCCAGAACTGTGGTTGGTACCAAAACAGCAACCTGCTTAGAATCCATAACAGCCTTAAAGGCAGCTCGTAATGCAATTTCTGTTTTTCCATAGCCCACATCACCGCATATTAGCCTATCCATTGGCTTTTTCTTCTGCATATCCATTTTTGTATCTTTGATTGCCTTTAACTGATCAGGGGTTTCAGAATAGGGGAAAGAATCCTCAAATAATTCCTGAAGATTATCATCAGGTGGAAATGTGTATCCTTCTACAGATTCTCTGGTAGCATACAATTCCAGAAGCTGTTTAGCCATTTCCCGAACAGATTCCTTTACTCGAGTCTTAACCTTTTGCCAGTCAGTACCACCTAGTTTATGAAGCTTTGGTCTATGTCCCTCTGCTCCCACATACTTTTGTATCAATTCTACCTGATCTGTTGGCACATAAAGTTTATCTTGTCCTGCATATTGTATATTCAAATAATCTCTAAAAACCCCACCAATCCTAAGATGTTCAATACCTAAATACTTTCCAATACCATGTTGCACATGAACAACAAAGTCACCCACCTTAAGCTCCCCGTGATGACCTATTTTAGCGCCGTCTTTAAATGTCCGAAGAACTTTTGTAAGTTTCTTTCTGCCAAATAGTTCTTCATCAGACACTACAACTAGCTTGATAGATGGAATTTCAAATCCTTTGCCAAAATTACCAATAGCTATAAAAGACTTTTGATTTATTTCATCTACAGAAGTGATGTTTTTTATAAATGGGATTTCTATTTTTTCTTTCCATAAATATTCCTTAAGCCGTACTGCCCTTTCATTAGACGACACAGTTAAAGCTACTGTATAGCCTCTTTTTTTCCATGCCTTATACTCATCTAGTAAGAGATTTATCTTTCCATGAAAGGGAGGTACACTTTTTCCAGTAAAGCTTAATATATTTACTAACTCTGTCTGTGGTATTTCCCTTGGTAAGGCTGATAAATAGGTCACATTTTGGCTTTTAAAAAACTCCATTATTTCCTGACTGCTATATTCAGTATCTTTTAATTCTGGTAGAGCTTTTCCAAGACCCAGTAACTCTGTTAAATTAGTGAGCCTTTCTTCTTCTGTTCTTCTTAATGTTTCTATAACCCTAATGGGTTCACTTACAAATATTAATGACCCTTTTTTGAAATAATCGATGATAGATACCTGGTTTTCATAAAAAAATGGCTGTAATTTATCCATATCAGCTGACCAGAGATCATTTTTCAAATAGCTCAACCACTCATCAACTAGGTCTTTAAGTTTCCTTGCAGCATTGCGTTTTCCTTTTCTGGCTAATCTTTGGATATACTCCTCTCCATAAAGTGTTAGCCTTTTTATTGCCCTTTCCCTTGTTTCTTTATCAGCAAGGAGCTCTTTCGCAGGATGAATATAAAAGCTTTGTAAGTGTCCCTTGGATCTTTGAGAAACAGCATCAAAGTATCTCATTGTTTCAATTTGGTCATCAAAAAACTCTATCCTTATAGGGTTACCTTGGTTCAACGGATAGATATCAAAAATATCACCCCTGATACTAAATTGAGCTGAACCTTGTACAAGGTCTACCCTTTCATACCCTAAATAAATTAATTTATTACTTAATTCATAGTGGGGATAAGTATCTCCAACTTTTATATTTATTTGGGATTTTCCAAAGATTTCTATAGGAATCATTTTCTGTGTTAAGGTTTCTATAGGTAACACTAAACAATTTAGCTCACCATTAACAATCCTAGATAGAACTTTCATTCTTTCTTCTGACAATTCATGACTTCTAGCAAAAAGACCATGAAGAAGAATCTCTCTAGGAGGAAGATAATCCACTTCACCTTCACCAAAAAAGTTTAGCAAGTCAAACATCATGTTTTTGGCATCTGCAACAGTCTCAGTAATAATAACTAGCGGTTTTTGAGTCTTATGTGCCGTTGCTCCAATCCAGTAACTTTGTTGACTATCTGTCAATCCATGTATTAGCTGCCCAGCAGATTTCTGTAAACCCTTTATATAAGCCTTGAAGTCTTCGTCCTTATGTAGCATTTTGCTAATTTCTTTTACAATCAAAACAAATCACCTCATAATCCATCTGTCAGCAACATTGAGGAAAAAATCATTGTACAAATATATCATGATTTTTGCACCACAATATTTATCACCAATCTATTCCACAAAATGTGTATTATCACAGCTATTAAAAAGGCTATAAAAATATTACCTATTAATATGTATGACCCATATGTAATTATACCCAAAATAGTATGAGAAGCAAGGCTTACTATAGCCACCGTGCTATTGTTTGTATTTCTATAGTCTATTAGTGCTTCTACAAAGCCAAATACAATATGGGTCAGAATTATGGAGGTATTAAAGAATAATGCCATTCCTGTTTTAAACAATTCTTCAGTAAAAGGCCCAAAGAATACTACTCCTTTAAGGCCTTCTTTTGAAAGAATTAATTTGTTAACAACCCATGCCATGAAACTAGCAAACAAACCCGTTAAGATAAAATCCATAGTTTTCTCCTGCTTTGTTTAATAGCTAAGTTCTATAGCTTTTATTATATAGATTCATAACTTTTTCTACATCCCCAGCTAGTAATTTTTCAACAGCTTCTGAAGCTTTAGGAATTACTTCTTTTATTATATCCCATTCAGTTTTGTTAAAAATACCTAAAACATGGTCTATTGCATGGTCTGCATCTCTACCTATTCCCACTTTGACCCGAATGATTTCATTAGTGGCTAGGTGATTAATAATGGATTGGATTCCCTTGTGTCCTCCTGAAGATCCCGCAGGCCTTATTCTAATTGTGCCCACTTCCAAATCTAGATCATCATAAACTATAATTACATCTTCTATAGGTATTTTATAAAAATTAACCAGACTACCAACACATACTCCACTTAAGTTCATATATGTCTGAGGTTTAACTAATATTACTTTTTCACCATGATAGTAGCTTTCAGCAATTAAACCCTTTTCTTTAGTCTTATTAAACTCTACGTTCCACATATCAGCAATGTAATCCACAACCATGAATCCTACATTGTGTCTAGTTGCCTCATATTTTTTTCCAGGATTACCCAATCCGGCAATTAATTTCACCTTATTCACCACCATAGTTAAAAACCTGGCATTATCACCAGGTTTTTAAAGGAATTGTATTCACTTTACTCGGCATCTTCAGCTTCTGGCGTCTCTTCTCCTAGACCTCCTGCTTCAGTTTCTTCCTCTTCAGTTTCTTCTGCTTGAGGTGAAGCTATACTAACAATTACCGTATTGGGGTCTTCAACAATTTCAACATCCTCAGTTGTTTGAATCTGAGAAACTAAGATACTATCCCCAATGTTAAGATTAGATATATCTACTTCAATTGAAGAAGGAATGTCACTAGGTAAACAACGAATATCCAGTTCCCTTAGCATGTGCTGGAGCATTCCACCTTCGGCTATTCCTATGCAATCTCCTACTAAAGAAATAGGAACAACTGTATTTAGCTTTTCTGACATAGACACTTGATAGAAGTCAATATGTGACAAAGTACCTTTAACTGGATGCCTTTGGACTTCTTTTAGAATAACATTATAATCTTCAATACTTCCTTCCTTATCCAAAGACATTCTTGCAAAAACGTTCTCTCCACCTTGAGCTATAATCTTGTCCATTTCCTTTTCAGAAACAACAATTGAAGTATTTTCAACTTCTTTACCGTATAATACGGCCGGAACGAAACTCTGTCCTCTCATTCTATTATTAGAACCTTTTGTTTGTTCACTACGCATTTTTGCTTCTATTAGTACAGTTTCCATTTTTTAACACCTCTTTAAAGATTCACTTTATTTATTAGTGTAACCTAATTTTAGCATAATACATCTAGCTTGTGAATATTATCTTCCAAAGGACTCTTGAAGGAGGATAATATGTCATGAAATTTACTGGTAAAAACGTTCAAGGTAAAATAATCATAAGTTTACAAAATGGACAACAAATTGGAAAACTCAAGGGACTTATTATCAACCCTGACAACATTACTGTTGCTGCCTTATTGCTTGAAAGCAAAGCACTTTTTAAAGATAAAATGATAATCTCCTATGATAAAGTACATAGCATTGATGAAATAATTACTGTTAAATATAGTAATTGTTTAGAAAGGGCATCTATAAAGTCACCCCTTGGAAAGCTAGTAAAACAAAAACTTAACTTTTTTGGAACACCAATAATCACAGAGGAGGGTTCCATTCTGGGATCGGTAGAAGATTTTATATTTGACGTTAAAACAGGTCAAATCAATAGTTTGCTAGTTAAAGGCAAAATTTATGAAAAAATCTTTAGGGGAAGTGCAGAACTACCTGTTTCTCAAGTTACTACCATTGGTAATGACGCCATCATAGCAAAAGCTGGTTCCAAGGAAGCACTTCTTTTATCAGAAGATGGTTTATCAGAAAAAATGGATTCATTAAAAGGCTCAAGTTCTAAATTATGGAACACAACAAAAGGTTCCACTATTAAATGGTCAAAACACTTATCAACCACTCTAAAAAACCTCACATCTCAAAAAGAAGAGAACCTCCAGGGCAATGATTGTTCCCCAGAAGAATTTACAGAAAATAAACAGGAAACACAAGACACTAAGAAATCCTAATCAAATAGCTTGCTTACTGATAGATGCTCATGTATTCTAATCATGGCTTCTCCTAATAAAGGTGCAATGGACAGCACCTTCATTTTGTTTGGTAATTTTGCTTCTTTGATAGGAATAGAGTTTGTAACCACAAACTCCTCAAATGGAGCATTTTCTATTCTCTCTAATGCTGGATCAGAAAGTACAGGATGGGTACAACAAGCATAAACCTTTTCGGCTCCCCTTTCTATCAAAGCAGCTGCACCGCCACATATGGTGCCGGCTGTATCTACAATATCATCAGTCATAATAACATTTTTCCCCTGTACCTTACCAATGATATTCATCACTTCCGCTTGATTCGGAGCAGGTCTTCTTTTATCAATAATTGCAATTTCAGATCCCAGCCTTTGCGCTAAATCCCTGGCCCTTGTAACACCACCAATATCAGGAGAAACAACAATAAAGTTTTCAAGTTTTTTCTTCTTAAAATATTCTGCCAAAATAGGTACACCAACTAGATGATCAAATGGTATATCAAAAAAGCCCTGAATTGCATTGGCATGTAAATCCATGGCAATCACTCTATTAGCACCTGCCGCAGTAATTAAATTAGCTACAAGCTTGGCAGATATTGGATCCCTAGCTTTAACCTTTCTTTCTTGACGTGCATAACCATAATAGGGAATTACAGCAGTTATTCTTTGAGCTGAGGCCCGTTTTAAAGCATCAATCATGATTAACAATTCCATAATATGCTCGTTGGCAGGACTGCTGGTAGGCTGAATTACATAAACGTCAGCTCCTCGTACGCTTTCATTTATTGCGATTGCAATTTCCCCATCTTTAAAACGTTGAATTTGTGAACAGCCAAGTGGCATACCCAGGTATTCAGATATTTCTTCTGCTAGACGAGGATGAGCATTACCAGTAAATAACTTTATCTTTTTTTTAAAACTATTCATTTTAAACCTCCGCTAACTCTACAAGATATGAACATAACAAGGTTCTATATTTTTTGACAAAATCCTCTATAATTCAACTTTTTATAATTTTTTCTTTTTATCTGCCCAATTCAATATGTTCCTCTGTTTTTGCCTAGCAACTGCTAAAGCTTCAGCTGGGACATCTCCCGTTATTGTAGAACCTGCTCCTATAGTTGCACTTTTTCCAATAGTAACCGGAGCTACTAAGCTTGTATTACTCCCTATAAATGATCCGTCCTCTAAGATAGTTTGCCACTTATCTTTACCGTCATAATTACAGGTGATTGTACCTGCACCTACATTAACATTCTCTCCAATATTGCAATCCCCTATATATGACAGGTGAGGAATTTTACTATTTCTATCCACAAAAGTCTTTTTCATTTCAACAAAGTCTCCAACTTTTACATTATCGGATAATTTTGTTCCTGGACGCAGATAACTAAATGGACCTATGGTACAATTTGAACCTATTTCTGCATCAATGGCTATTGTATTTTTAATATTAGTTGAATTATCTACAACAGTATTTTCTAATGTAGTATTTGGACCAATTAAACAATCTTCACCTATTTTAGTATTCCCTTTAAGATGACAAAAAGGAAAGACTACTGTATCCATACCTATTTCTACAGAATTTTCAATGTATGTAACCTCTGGATCAACAATGGTAACACCCTCTAGCATTAGTCTTTCATTTACCCTGTTTTTTATTACCTTTTCAGCTTGCGCTAACTGGATCCTGTTATTAATTCCCAAAATTTCAACCGGATTTTCAACAGGTATAGCTTCAACAGTTTGATTGTTTTTTACTAATATTTCTATAACATCAGTTAAATAGTATTCACCCTGCTTATTTTCAGGAGTGATTTCTTTAAGTGCTTTAAAGAGTAATTCCTTGTTAAAACAGTATGTGCCAGAATTTATTTCATTGATGTTTTTCTCTGTAAGAGATGCATCCTTTTCTTCAACTATTTTACTTACAAGACCCGCAGGGGTTCTCACTACTCTTCCATAATTTGTAGGATCGGAAATAATAGCTGACAAGATTGTTGCGGAAGCCTTTGTTGCCTGGTGGTGTAGCAGTAGCTTTTTTAAAGCTATTCCCGTTAATAATGGTGTGTCTCCACATAAAACAATAATAGTATCTATATCTTGACTAATGTAGTTTTCCCCTTGCATCACAGCATGACCTGTTCCAAGCTGCTCTTCCTGCAAAGCATAGTTAAACTTATCTCCCAATTTCGCTTTTATTTCATCTGCTTTATAGCCAACAACAATTACTGATTCCTTTATACCAACCTGTGAAGCAGCTTCACAAACATACCCTATAAGAGTTTTCCCAGAAACTTCATGTAAAACCTTTGGAATTTTTGATTTCATGCGAGTTCCTTTTCCAGCTGCCAGCACAATGGATGCTATCACTATTAAAACCCCCTTGAAGCACTTTTTAATAAAAATATCACATTTCTTTATAAAAATCCAGCAATCTATCACTTGAGCATCTTTTACAAAATATTTAAAAAAATTAAGGAGCTATATATGCTCCTTAATTAAAAACCTTACATTGCTTCATCATATGCTTTTAATACTGCAGACTGGATAGTCTCTCTGGCGGATGAACAAATTGGGTGAGCTATATCTCTAAACTCACCATCGGGCATCTTGCGACTAGGCATTGCGACAAATAAACCATTCTGTCCCTCTATAACTTTTACATCATGAATTACAAATGCATCATCCAAGGTTACAGATACAATAGCCTTCATCTTGCCATCTTGATTAATCTTTCTAATTCTTACATCGGTAATATTCAAGCCCTCACCACCCTTCATGCACATTACTAGTCGTAGTTATTAAATATTCTCTGCCTGGCATAAAATTCCTTCTTGTTTCCTTATAATTTTACTCAAAATTATAATATTTTAAACATTTTTACCAAAAAGTAGTGTATTTATCAATTTTTTGTGATTTAAAGGGTTGAAATAATAAATTTATCTTTTTCCAAGTCTTTAATATTTTTCATCTTTAAAAGTGAGTAGTAATCATTTACTAGTTTATTTTCTGGCTCAGTTGTACTTAGCAATACACCTATCCCTTTTACTTCTGCTTTAAATTCCTTCATTAAGCTTAAGCATCCGAGGATGGTACCTCCACCCTTCATGAAATCATCAATTATCAATACTGATGAGTTCTCCTGCATTGCTCTTCTGGGCAAAGACATGGTTTGGATTCTATTAGATGAGCCAGATACATAATTTATATTAACTGAGGTGCCCTCAGTTACTCTACTATGATCCCTAATTATCACCAATGGAACTTTAAAGACCTGTGCAGTCATTAGAGCAAGAGGTATTCCCTTTGTTTCTACAGTAACTATATAGTCTGGGTTTGAGTTCTTATATTTTGTAGCAAAAACTCTTCCTATCATCTGAGAATGATATGGATCAAAAATAATATCGCTAGTATAAAGGAATTCTCCAGGCATTATTCTATTAGGATCATTGAGCATATCTGCTATCTGACTTAAATACTCAGGTATGGCACTTTCTTTTACCCAAGGGTAGTATTTAATACCACCAGTAGCACCTGCTATGGTAACAATTTCACCCTGATGTTCACTTTCCATAGTTTCTTTAAAAAAGGTAATGTCCTCACTAATTGTAGACTTGGCAACACTAAACATATTTTCAAAATAATTTAAAGCAAACAATTTGCCAGGATTATCAAATAGAAACTTACTTATAATCAATAATCTTTCGGTTCTTCGTAGTTTGCTCATAAAACACCTAAAATTACTTTCTTTACAAGTTGTAAATCACTTGGTTTATCCACATCTATCCCAATCTCTGGATATGGACTAATTACCGCTCTAGCCTTGACATCAAGAAGCCCAGAAAATTTCTCCTCTGCCTCTTTTAAAGTAAGTCTTTTAGAAACCAGTTTTAGGATAAAAGTCCATCCAATTAGACTACTAAGTGCTAGTGGACTTTTCCTTAGCTTAACAAGCTTTTTACCTTTTTCAGCACATTTCTTAACTATTTTGGGATTAACAAAAAATGCATTGCCCCCTGTAAAAGTACCGTCTTTAATAGTCACATATGTTCTTTCAATACCAGGATATTTAGCCTCATTTACTTCCTTTGGTACAATTGGATAATAAATATCAATATCTTTTTCTTGACATGCTTCTAAAAAGCCCGTAATAGCGGTTGGATTGATAAGTGGTATATCAGCTGTGAGAATAAGTAATCTCCCCTGAGGTTTAAGTAATTCTAAACCATTAATAACACTATCAATGGCAGTTTTCCCTTCCTCTGCCACTAGTAAGTGTTTTTTATCTGCAAAAATATTTTTAAGCTCTATCGGCCCAACCACTACAATCTTATTAATGCCTGGCGTGTGTTCTAGTGCATTCACCACATATTCTACCATTACCTTATCACCTATTGGAATCAAGGCCTCTTTTGCCACTTCACTACATTTTTGCAGTTTATCATTATTATATCCTCCGGCTATCACAAGGGCATCTATCTGCATACATAAAGCTCCTTTCACTACAAAAACAATACCTATAAACTATTCTCTTTGACTTAGGAAAGCGGATTTGCTTTAAATGCTTCTAAAATACTATTCTCCGCATTTTCAATATGCTCCTTAGCAAGCCTCTGGGCTAATTCCACATTTCTTGCAGATATGGCGTCAACAAGCTCCTTGTGTTCTTCAAGAGTATCTTTAAGTCTTCCTGGTGATGCTAGTGACGCACTTCTATATCTCTGAATTTGTTCTCTTAAATTATTTAAAAACTGTACTAGTCTATCATTTCTACTAGCACTATAAATTATTTCATGAAACTCTGTATCATATTGTATGGTACCTTCTAAATCTGAGTTATCTACTGCCTTTTTAACCTCAACTAGCTTCCTTTCTAATTGTTCCACTTGTTCATCTACTATTCTTTGCGCTGCAAGTCCAGCAGCTAATGCCTCCATTGCGGCTCTTACTTCAAAAACCTGAGCAATATCCTTTAGAGAAATATCTGATACATAAGCACCTTTCCGAGGAATCATAATTACAAATCCTTCAATTTCCAGCTTTCTAATAGCCTCTCTCACAGGTGTTCTACTTACCCCTAATTCTTCAGCAACCTGCTGTTCCATTAATCTTTCTCCCGGCTTTAACTGACCATTAACAATAGCATCCTTAAGAGCTTCTAACACAATCTCTCTAAGGGGCTTATAGTTTTCGAGCTTTACAGGTGATAACCTTTGTCCCATATACAGACCCCTTCCTCAAATAGTCTTACATAAATATACTTCTGAATAAACATTTTTAAAATACTTACATATATCCTCTGCCTTATCCTTGGAGGAGCATATTGCAAATACTGTAGGACCACTTCCACACATATGTGCTCCATCTGCTCCTATTTCAAGCATTTTATTTTTAATTTCTGGAACTTCCTTTATCATTGAGCACGTAATAGGCTCTAAAACATTCCCCATAGACCTTAATAAACCTTGTAAATCATTATCCTCTATGGCCACAATAGCCTTTTCTATATCTGGCCTTGAACCTAGATTATTCAAGTCAACCTTAGCGTACACTTGTTTAGTACTAACTCCAATATTGGGCTTTACTAATATAATACTATACTCATTGATAGGAGAGATAATGTTTAACTTCTCCCCTATACCTGTGGCCAGCACAGTACCTCCCACCAAGCAATATGGAACATCAGCCCCAATGCCTTTAGCTATATGAATAAGCTGAGCTACTGTAAAATTTAAATTATATAAAATATTTATTCCATGTAAAACGGCCGCAGCATTCGAACTTCCACCAGCTAGTCCCGCAGCAACAGGAATATTTTTTCTAATCTTAATCCTTGCCCCTCCATTAAAACCAGCCCGCTGAAAAATAGCTTTTGCAGCCTTATATGCTAAATTACTTTCATTTAGCGGTACTGCAGGATGATTACATTCAATATGTATATTTTGGCTCTTTTCAATTTCTAGTTCATCACATAAATCTAAAGTTTGCATAATGCTCCTAAGATTATGATAACCATCAAGCCTTTTATTTACTATATCTAAGCATAGATTGATTTTTGCATATGATTTCAAATCAACTTTATTCACATCAATATATTCCCCTTAGCTATTTTTATTATTGTTATTCCTATAAATATACTTGTTTTAACTGCAAAATCCTTTTTTCAAATGGAAAAAAGGATTAAAATATTAGCCTTATTGGTAAATTAAAGAATAGTCTTCTTCTTGTAAAACAATATTTAGCGGTATATCTAGTGCGTAACCTATTGCTATACTTAACAGTATGCCTTTTATACTGTGGTCAAATACCCCATTTAACCTATAGTTTTCAGGACTCCCTACCGAATGTGAATTAGAACCCACCGCTAGTATAATCTCATCACCTTTCAAAAAGATTGCTTCCCCACCGAATGCTAAAAAGTATTTTAAAAAAATATTATCATCTCTTTCAGAAATACAGATCATGGGAATATTTCTGCGAGGTCTAAATTCTATTTTTGTACCTAGATTAACAATTACATTTTGTTTTTCAGGTGATAGAATTAGTGCTTCAGGCTCATAACCTAATAATCTTTCTGCTAAATTATTTGTTATACTCCTCCATTTAATGTCTTGTGAAATAAGCAAATGAATTACGTATTTTTCTATGTAGAGGTCTGGATGTAAAAATACTGTGGGCATAACACCAGGATTATACATTACTTTACTCCTTTGCAGCAATTTAGGAAAATGCATCCATTTGTATTCTTACCTGGCAAAAAATATTTATGCAGTTATACTGGTAATTTTATCTTCTCACCTGGCTCTATATCTGCCCCAATGGACTTTTTATTTATTCTAGCTAGTTTTTCGGAGGAAATGCCATATTCCTCTGCAAAGACATTTAAGGATTTCCTTTCCTTTACAATAACATCAAAAACATTAATTTGGGCAACTATAACTACTTCAATTTCTCTTGGAGAGTTTGGGTTAAACCTAAAGTCAACATATTCAACATCTACATCCACAAAGATCCTATGACTGGGTACTAAACCTGGAACCGGTACAAAATGAGTAAATGGTATTTCAGCATCTATAGCAAACACCCTTCTATCAGGTTCAGCTACATACAGTATGTTAACCAAAAATTTTCCAGAAATTATAACTTTTCCTTTTATAGCTTCCTTTTTAAAAATGATAACTTTATCAACCTTTACTTCTGCTACTTTGATAGCAGGTGGCTGCTTTTTTGGAATGAAAATAGTTTCTTGAACAAGAAATTGACTTTTTGCCTCAAAAAAGTCCTTTAGAATAATAATAACCCCTGCTTTACTAACCACAATAACTTCTATAAAGCCATCCTTTTCAACATCACCTTTTGCAAAACTTACTACAAATATGTCCATTTCTATCTTCTTAACAAGTACATATTCCCTACCTCGCAACTTGTATACATAAACATGTGCTCCAACAGATATGAATATCTCTGTTCCTCCATCCTTATCCCAGTCAGCAGTTTCAACGTCCTCGATTGCACCAGGAAATCCGCTACTAAGCCATTTTCTTGAAAATGTCTGCCCTGACACTCCAATAACAAGTAGCCTCCTCCTCTTGGAGGTAGCAATTATAATTTCATCCATATGATCGTTATCAACATCTTTAACTGTCAGAAGTCTATCTGCATTCATTCTTATTGTTCCTTGCATTACAATTTCAAGTTGGTCATTAGAAAGTACAAATAGGGTTAACTTGTCACCCCCAGGTGTAGCCACATATTCCAGCGTAACTAGTTGTTTTTTCGTTAGGCCAGCAACATTGCCAATCCTAACTTCTAAGTGCATCATTGAGGTTTTTTCAGCCGTCAAAACATAAGAACCAGCTTGATGCTTATATACTTTTATTCTTGTTCTACCTGCAACTACGACTATTTCGTCAACCATGTCTCCTGTTAAGTCACCTACGGTAATATCCGTTATTTCAGGCTCTATAACAGGTGAGATATAAATTCTTTCAAATCTTCCACCGATCCATTTAAAGACAACAAAGACATTACCTGATGCAACTACTATTTCTTTTCGTCCATCTCCATCTACATCTCCCACTACAGCTTTAGTAATCCTTCTTCCTAGATTTAAAGCAGATATTCTTCTGAAAATCTTCCCATCATACCGAAATATAAAAATGCTTCCAGTCGGATGTACAGCAACAACTTCCTCCTGTCCATTCCCAGTAATATCAGCTACAAAAATCTCAATATTCACAGGTAAATTATAGCCAGTCCAGACATAACCATAGTCCTGTATCTCTTCAGTCATTTCATTCACCCCTCTCCACATATTATATGTCTCAATAATGGTTATAGTTAAACAACCAGAGCCTAAGTTGCTCCTATATTTACACGTAATATTTTCCATATAAAATGCATAAAAAGAAGGTAATTTAAAATTAAAGGCGAAAATTTAAGATTACAGAGTATCTGGTTAAGGGAGGATTTTAGATGACAGAAGGGCCTAATTATTTAGTTAAAAATACTATGGAAATTCTCGTGTGGCAGATGGTTAATGATATTGTGCCAAAGTTTCCTGAGGTTTGTCGTTGCAATGGTTGTAGGAGTGACATAGTTGCACTTGCTCTCAATCAGCTTCCACCCATGTATGTAGCTACTGAAATAGGAGAGGTTTATAGTAAAAGTAATATTTTAGAAAGTCAATACCGGGCAGATATTATAGGGGCATTAACAAAAGCTATCGTAAAAGTTGCTGCTTCACCCAGATGTAGTAAATAGAAAAACAGTAGTCAGAATACAGGAGCCAGTACTCAGAAAAGAGGCAAAAACCATTTGCACAGTTTAGATTTTCTTCTGAATTCTGTATTCTGAATTCTGTCTTCTGTTCTATTTGCTGTAGTATTTCCTCCATAAGTATTCATATCTTCTAGCAAATACATGAATTTCTTTTAATTCTTCAGGTTTTATTTCCCTTACTACCTTTCCAGGGGTACCTACGACCAATGAATTTACCGGAATCACCATGTTCTGGGTGATAACAGTTCCCGCCCCTATCATGCAATTATCACCTACTAGGGCACCATTTAAAACTACTGCATTCATACCTACTAAGCAGTAATTCCCTATCGTACAGCCATGAAGAACAGCCCCATGAGCTATACTTGTATAGTCGCCCACTTCTACAGGGTGCTTCATGCCCACATGAAGTACAGCATTGTCCTGAACATTAGAATGATCTCCAATTGTAATATAATTAATATCTCCTCGAACTACTGCATTATACCAAATGCTGCTACCAAAACCCAGCTTCACCCTGCCAATGGCTACCCCTGTTTCAGCAATATAGCTCTCATGGTCTAGATCAGGTTTAGACTGTCTAAATTCATTTATCATTGCATGAGCCTCCTGTGGCACTTTCATCCATTAAAAACTGGCTAATGTCAGAAAGATAATTCGATATAGAAACATCTGGTAGAGAGTTTAAAAAAAACTTGCCATAAGTATTGAGCTTTATTCTTGTATCTAAAACAACCACAATCCCTTTGTCACTTCTGGTTCTTATCAACCTTCCAAAGCCCTGTTTAAATTTAATTACTGCCTTAGGAACTGAATATTCCAGAAAATCGTTTCTTCCTAGTGATTTTATTTTCTTCATTCTCGCGGCTTCTAATGGATGACTAGGAACTGCAAATGGAAGCTTTGTAACAATCACGCAAGATAGCTTTTCCCCTGGGACATCCATTCCTTCCCAGAAGCTACTTGTGCCAAACAACACAGGATTATCGACCTTTTTAAACTGCTCAAGCAGCCGAAAAGGGGATATACCCCTACCCTGTGCCATTGGGGTTAACCCTTCTTCCTCAAACCATTCATGCATTTTATCATAGCAGTAATTCAAGGCACTATACGATGTAAAAAGCACAAAGGCCCTACCCATTGTTTGGGACAGTATCCTTTTGCAGCACTGAACAATGTATTCATTATAATCTGGACTTCTAGGATTTAAACCCTTTCTAGGTATTAACAGGAGGCATTGCTTATTAAAATCAAAGGGCGAATCACATATCTTATAACAATATTTATTAACGCCAAGCCTTTCTGCCATATATGCAAAGCTTCCTTCTGTGGCTAGAGTAGCAGATGTAAATAATGCCTTTGAGTCACTAAAAAGCTCCATCTCCAAAATACTTGCTGGTTCAATGGGACAAGATTTTATTCTAGCAAAACCACTTTCATCCTTTTCAATCCAGTAAACAAATTCACTTGAATCTGCAGAAGTCAAAAATTCCAAGTCCGCCAAAAGTTGATTACCCGCAGCCACCAAGTTTTCTCTTTCACCTTCTGCTTCATAAGTAAGCCCTAATATATCTCCTACTTCTGGAGCACTAAGATATTTGATTAGACCGCTAATTTTTTCCCTTAGTCCATTTTCCTTTACATGCTCAGATTGGTATGGAAAAGTATTTGCTCCCATCATAAGATTCCCAGTTTCATTAAAAAATTTGTTACTTTCTTCCTCTAAAGCTTTACGTAACTTTTTAACATCTTCATAAAAGCTTTCATGCAGTCTGATAGCTTGTCCAAAATTAGAATAGGGATTGACAATCATCTGTGAATAATTTCGAATTTTAAATCCATTGATTTCAATTGCAAAGGATTCCGCAATAACATCCTCAATGTGATGTGCCTCATCAAATATAACTTTAGCATAATCCGGCATCAATGGGTTACCGGAGGTTCTAAGCGCTAAATCTGCAAAAAATAAGGCATGATTAACTATTAAGATATGGGCGTTTGCCTGTGCTTCTCTGGCAGTATTAACAAAGCACTGCTTTTTCCAGGGGCATCTATATTTCAAGCAGTTAAATCTCTGACTACATATATCCTCCCAAATCAAATCAGTGGCACATTCAAGATAATCCTTTTCACCTATATCCTTCTCAACATATGCATTAATTTGACTAAGCTGTTCTTTCTTAAGGTCATTTATATCATCATCCCAAAATTTTACTTGATTTGAGGAAGCTGTCTCTTGAGTATTGTTTAGTGCGTTATTGTAGCGCCTAAGACATATATAATTACTTCGTCCCTTGACCATAGCAACCCTTAAGGGGCCAATGGATTTGAATAACTCTTCTACCAAAGGTAAATCTTTTTCAATTAGCTGATTTTGAAGAGCTTTTGAGAAAGTAGCAACCACAACCGTTTGGCTGTTTTCTATGGACCAATGGGCAGCAGGAATCAAATAAGCCAAAGATTTACCTACACCAGTTCCTGCTTCGATAAAGTAGTTGTCTTGGGAAGCAAGATATTTCTCCACTTCAATTCCCATCGCAAGTTGCCCTTCCCGAATTTCAAAATCAGGACGGTGTTTTAATAATTCTTCCTTAAAATAATTACTGATTATGTCCATCTCATTCCTACTCCCGTAAAAAAACTTACTCTCAGTATCATTCTGATTTCTGACTTCTGACTTCAGACTTCTGACTTGTTGTACAATTATTAAACAATCCCCATAATAGTTTGACTAATACTTACAGAATGAAGATTTATTCTCAACAAGTCATTAACCATATCCAAATAGGTAGAACTACTATCCAAACTCTTTCCTTCAATTGAGGCCATTCTAGAAAAATGGTTAAATCGTAGCGTTTTCTCCAACTTCGAAATTTCTGGTTGCCCCTTTATAACCTCAGCAGCCAATTCATAATTGTCCTCTGAAAATGCCTCTAATGACTTATAATAATTCTCTTTTATTTTAACAAACATGGTGTTAAAATCCTCTGTATCATCTACTGGAAAATGTGCCCCTTCATCTACTACTTTTTGATAACCTTTTGAAAGGCTTAGAACTATGTCCCCTATATGCTCTAAATCATTTATAATATATAAGTATTTTACCTGAAGTTGTGACTGCTCCTCATGTAAATCCCTTTCTGCAATGGTGGTAATATATTTTGAAATAGCCATATAAAGGCTATCCACTTGGTGTTCTCTTATAACAAATTCTCTTAAATAACTTTCATCTTTTGTTTTGATATAAAAATTCACTTTTGCAAGCATCTTATGACCTACTAAATTACCCATACCTATTATCTCATTCTTGGCTTGCCAGAGAGCAAGGTCAGGTACATCCAATACACTTTCATCAATAAATTTCGTAAGCTTTTGTTTATGCTCCATTTCTTCTTCTCTTTCAGGGACAAGCTTATATATTAATAAGCTAAACCAGTTAATAACAGGGAAAAAGAGTAAAGTTATTATTATATTGAAAAAGGTATGGGCGTTTGCAATTTGTCTTGAAATATCTTTACTTGAAACAAGCACTACGTCAACCAGGGGTGTAAGAAATGGAATTATTGCAAGTACTCCTATTACTTTAAAAATGAGGTTTGCTAGGGCAGCCCTTTTAGCTTCTCTAGTAGAAGCTAGGCTAGAAAGAAGAGCTGTAGCTGTTGTTCCTATATTTGCACCAAATATAATTGGCATTGAAGCTCCAATAGAAATAACTCCTCCCATTGCTAAAGACATAGCTATGGCTAGAGTAGCGGCACTACTTTGAACGATAGCAGTAAATGCCGTTGCTACAAGTAAAAGCAAAAATGGCCTATTTACCAATTCAGCCATTAAATTAGTAAAGGCTAGATTATCCTTTAGTGGACTAATGGCAGTTGTTATAACTCCCATTCCATAAAAGATTAGCCCGAAACCCAAGAGTATCTGTCCTATATAACGAACTTTTTTCTTATTAGAAAAAACAAAAACACCTGCCCCTAAAGCCACCAGTAGCAGAGCATAGTCAGTTACTCTAAAGGCTATTAACTGTACTGTAAACGTTGTCCCTATTGCAGATCCCATTATAACCCCAATAGCATTAGGAAAAGTCATCAAACCAGCACTTACAAAACCAACTATAAGTACTGTTGCTGCACTACTCCCTTGCAACAAGAAAGTAATAATAATCCCTGCTAGAACTCCTCTAGCTGGAGTTTTGGTTATCTTGGAAAACATATCCTTTACTTTACTTGCTGAATATTTCTGTAAGGCTTCAGTAGCCAGATTCATCCCATAAAGAAATAAACCAAGACCACCCAATAAGCCTATTATAATAAAAACCGTTTCCATAATTGGTCCCTTCTAGTCAAACAAATTCTTTTTTCCAGTTACCATATAGTTTACCATTTCAGCAATGTTTTCTGCATGATCTCCTATGCGTTCTAAATCTCTTGCAATTAAAAGAAATTGACAGGATTGTTCTATATAGGTTACATCTTTTTTCATATACTCAACAAGCTCCTCCAGAAGATAAACATACATTTTATCAATTGTTTCTTCCATTTTACATGTTTCTTCCGCCAGAGAAGTATCCTGAGTCTTATAGGCTTTAAGTGCTTTGGAAATCATTTCTATAGCTAATCTGGCCATCTTGGGTATATCTATTAATGGTTTAAAATAGTCCCCCATTTTATCAAGTCTAACTACAGCTTCCCCAAGGTTTACACCCAAATCTCCAACTCTTTCTAGTTCTTTAATAATTCTCATAAAGGCAGCTAGTTTTCTTAGATCTTTTGGCATAGGTTGTTGTAAAGAAATTAGTTCAAGAGCCTGCATCTCTATTTTATCATTAAACTTGTCTATGCTTTCTTCTAGTTCATTAATATGGGATAGTTTAGAAGGATCTTTTTTTAAAAGAGATTCTAGGGCTTCTTCTAATAACTTTTCAACATTTGAACCCATCTCAATTACCTGATCCCACAGTTTATTTAGTGACTGATCATAAAAATTAATCCGTTTCAAAGTTAACCCTCACCACCTAGTTTTGACTTTTCTTTTTAACTGACTAACTTGGCGTAAGTCTCCCATCTTCTAGCTTTGCACTGGTATAAGTAAAATTTTATTCTAAAATTAACTTATACTGGCGTAAGTGAGAGTACAACGCCAACTAAGTCATTCATTCGTAGCTCTAAAATTCAGTAGGAGTAGAATCTCCCCCTGAATTAAGATCTTACTTCAATTCTTTATTTTAGTATATTATTATATCACCTAACTCATAACATTTTAAGCCTAACTTTAAAAAATACCTCCTACTAAGAGCAGGAGGTATTTCCTTTACGATTGTTCCACGCATTTTGACTATATTTAGTTTCTTTTAGCTCTTGAGCATTTGCCTTTTCTTCTTTACTTAAATCATCCCATGCAACCTTTATATTAAAAGTCTGGCTAAAACCTTGAACTAAAGCTTCAACTAGCTTTTTGTAATCAACTTCTTTCTGTGTTATTTCTTCAAGAGAAACAGCTTTTTGTTGAAAGTTTTTCTTTAATCTTTCTTTTACCTGAGCATTGGAAATTCTTAAAAGTTGAAAAAGCAATTCCACATCTAAAGAGAATGGTAAAGAACCGTGCTGCAGGAGAAACCCTTGTTTTCTTGTTTGGGCGCTACCAACTAGCTTTCTTCCATTCCAGACAATCTCATGCCAAGATGGCGCATCAAAACAAGCAGCTGAGCCTTTTTCTTTGCTTGGCCTTGCCATCATCTCTACTTCTACCCCATAAATATTTAAACCATTTACAAGTGCCTGGCTTATCTTCAAATAAGATTCAATTATACTTCCAGAGACTTGTTTTTCTTTTTCATTAGCAGTTAGGCTATAGGTCAACTCATTGTCATGAAGAATTGCCCTGCCACCTGTTAACCTGCGAACCACTTGAATACCTTTTTTTTTGCATATCTCTGTTTCTATTTCTTTATCCATGTCTTGAAAGTAGCCTAGGGTTACAGTTGCTGGCTGCCACCTATAAAAGCGTATTGTAGGAGGAGATTTACCTTCAATAACACTACTAAGCAAAACCTCATCGACAGCCATATTATAAAAACCGTCATTATAGTTAGAATCTATGAGTCTCCAGGTCTCTACCAATCTTACTCATCTCTTTTCCAACGAATAACAGGGTTTCTAGCTGCTGATACTTCATCTAATCTACGAACTAGTGTGTCATGAGGAGCATTTATCACAACCTCTTTATTGTCAAATGCTTCTTGATGGATTTTTTCCATGATTTCTATGAACTCATCTAGAGTTTCTCTGCTTTCAGTTTCAGTTGGCTCTATCATTAAAGCTTCTTCCACAATTAATGGGAAGTAGACTGTTGGTGGATGATACCCAAAGTCCAACAACCTTTTAGCTATATCTAATGTGTGAACCCCTTGAGACTTAAGTGTCTTTGAGTTAATTACGAATTCATGCTTACAAGTCTTATCATATGGAAGATAATAGGTCTTTTTAAGATTTTCCATCATATAATTAGCGTTTAAGACAGCAGCTTCACTTGCTTCTTTAAGTCCACTACTCCCTAATGCTTTGATATAGCAATACGCTCGCACCAATACTAGGAAGTTCCCATAAAATCCCTTAACTTTACCAATGGTGTTAGAAATATCATTCTTCAAATAATAGGTGCCATCATCTCTTTTATCTACTGTAGGAACAGGCAGAAATTCTTCCAAGTGTTGTTTTACACCTATTGGGCCAGAACCAGGTCCACCTCCGCCATGTGGAGTAGAAAAGGTTTTATGAAGATTTAAATGAACCACATCAAATCCCATATCACCTGGTCTTGCATAACCCATAATTGCGTTCATATTAGCACCGTCATAATAGAGTAGTCCTCCGGCTTTGTGGACCATTTCAGCAATTTCAAGTATTTGACTATCGAAAAGTCCGAGTGTATTTGGATTAGTGAGCATCAAAGCTGCAGTTGAATCATCTAAGACCTTTTCTAAAGCAGCTAAGTCTACTCCTCCCTCAGAGTTTGACGGTACTTCTACTGTCTGATATCCTGCCATGGCTGCAGTAGCTGGGTTAGTCCCATGAGCCGAATCTGGCACGATAACTTTATTTCTTTTAGTGTCCCCTCGTTTTTCATGATAAGCCTTGATAGTCATTATACCAGCTAATTCACCGTGGGCACCTGCAGCAGGTTGCAAACTAATTCTGTTCATTCCAGTAATACTTGCTAGATCTTGTTCAAGGGTATACATCAATTCCAATGCACCTTGAACCATTTCCTCAGGCTGATATGGGTGTAACCTAGTAAAACCATTTAATCTACAAAGCTCTTCATTTACCTTAGGGTTATACTTCATAGTACAGGATCCAAGGGGATAAAACCCTGAATCAACTCCATGATTATAGCTAGAAAGCTTTGTAAAATGTCTAACTACATCGATTTCAGCAACCTCAGGAAATTCTGCTTTTTCCTCGCGTAGATACTCTTGCGGAACAAGCTCTGCTAACGGTTGAGTAGGAACGTCACATGGAGGTAAATAACAACCCCTTCTGCCTTTTTTACTCTTTTCGAATATTACAGGCTCTCTCATACTACACCCTCCAATCTTTCTGCTAGGAGATCTATTTCATCTTTAGTTTTAAGTTCTGTGACACATACTAATAGGTGATTAGCCATAGAAGCATCAAATTTGCCAAGATCTACCCCAGGAAGGATACCCTGTTTAGATAAAGAAGCGATAACTGTTGCTGCTGGGACTGGTGTTTTCACTACAAACTCATTAAAAAATGGCTTTTCTGGATAGACTGCTTCTACACCTTTTATTGCTGTTAGCTTTTTATAGGCATAATGTGCTTTTTGAAGATTTGTTTCTGCCATTTCTACTAAGCCTTCCTTACCTATTGCACACATTGCCATGGTTGCAGCAAGGGCACATAAGGCCTGATTTGAACAAATATTTGAAGAAGCCTTTTCCCTTCTAATATGCTGTTCCCTAGCCTGCAAGGTTAATACAAACCCAATCTTTCCATCAACATCCTTTGTTTTACCAACTATTCTTCCTGGTAGTCTACGAATAAGTTTACCAGCTGTTGCTATAAAACCTAAGTGAGGACCTCCAAAAGCGACAGGGTTACCAAAGGACTGTCCTTCGCCAGCCACAATATCAGCTCCTAGTTCACCTGGTGTTTTCAGTACTCCCAAAGCTACAGGTTCAGTATTTACCACAACTAATAGGGCTTTTTGGGCATGGGCTATCTTTGCTATTTTCTGCAAATCCTCTACACAGCCACATATATTTGGATATTGTACTATTATACAAGCGACATCTTTGGTAAGATTCTTTTCAACTTCCTCAATTGAAGTAGTTCCATTCTCAACTTCTACTCCTAGAACTTCAAGATCCTGTACCCAACCGTAAGTTTTTATGGTTTGTACATACTCTGGATGTAATCCCTTGGAATACAATACTTTGGTACGCCTTGTAGCTGATACTGCCATACTTGCGGCCTCTGCCGTAGCATTTGCCCCATCATACACGCTAGCATTCGTACCATCCATCCCCGTCAACTCACAAATTAGACTCTGATATTCAAATATAGCCTGAAGTGTACCTTGGCTGATCTCTGGTTGGTATGGGGTATAAGCTGTATAGAATTCTGACCTTAAAAGCAGTTGATCAACAAAGCTTGGGATGTAGTGTTCATAAGTTCCTGCTCCCAAAAAGCTTATTAAGTCATCTAAAGTCTCATTTCGTGCAGCAATTTTTCCTACATGTTTTTTAAGCTCATGCTCTGACATTCCATTACCAACGTCAAGATTGGCCTTCTTTCTTATTTCTTCTGGAATATCCTGAAATAACTCTTCAATTTTCTCATATCCAATACTTGCTAACATTTCTTTTTTATCTTCAGAGGTATTAGGACTATATCTCATTTACTCTTCCTCCTTGAGAAACTCCTGATATTCCTCGGATGACATTAAGCTATCTAAAACGGATATATCTTCTACCTCCATTTTAATAATCCAACCTTCTCCATATGGTTCGTTGTTTATTAATTCTGGGGAATCTTCTAGAGTTTCGTTAATTGCTGTTACCGTACCCTTAACAGGTGTATAGCAATCTGAAACTGCTTTTACAGATTCTATGTTTGCAAATGATTCTCCATCCTCGAAAGCATCACCAACTCCAGGTAATTCTACAAATACTACATCACCCATTGCTTCTTGGGCGTGAAACGTAATACCTAGAGTAACCTCATTTCCATCTACTTTTACCCACTCGTGGTCTTTTGAATACTTTAATTCTACTGGATACATTAAAATTACCTCCTTTTATAAAATGGTGTGGCAATTGTAATTGCCTTTTTCTTTTTCCCTCTAATATCAATTAATAATTCTTTACCAATAGTTGCATGTTCTACATCTATCAAAGCATTGGCCAAATTCTTATTAAGATAAGGCCCTGGTGAACCTGTTGTTACAAATCCAACTTCCTTATCCTCAACATATACCTTGTAATCTGACCTTGCTATACCTCTATCAACCATTTCAAAACCAACTAGCTTACGACGAACACCCTCTGCTTTTTGCTTTCTTAAAGCTTCTATTCCTATAAAATAGTCCTTATCAAGCACAACAAATTTACCCAGTTTAGCTTCAAGTGGGGATATGTCTTCTCCTAACTCATGACCATATAAGGGCATTCCTGCTTCAAAACGTAGCGTGTCCCTGGCTCCAAGCCCAATAGGGACAACATTCCCCTTACCAATTTCAAGTATTTTTTCCCAAAGTTCTACTGCATACTCTGACCCCATATATATTTCATATCCATCTTCGCCTGTATAGCCTGTACGAGAAATCAAGCATTCAATACCATTTACCTTACCATATTCCCAACCATAATATTTTATTCTACTTAACTCTATGTCAGTTATCTGCTGTAAAATTTCTAATGCTAGTGGTCCTTGTAAGGCCAATTGGGCTGTAGCATCTGATTTATCATCAATTGAAATATTTCCTTCCTTATTGTCAAACAACCACTTCACATCTTTTTCCTTATTACCTGCATTTACTACTAACAGGTACTGATCTTGATCCATCATATAAACTAGTAAATCATCCACCGTGCCACCTTTTTCATTACAAAAGATAGCGTATTGTATTTGCCCCTTATCTATTTTAGATACATCATTGGTAACCATTTTTTGAACAAACTTTAAAGCATCCTTACCTGTTATCCAGACTTCACCCATATGACTCACATCGAAAAGCCCAGCTTTTGTTCTAACTGCCATATGCTCCTCAATAATACCCTGATACTGTACTGGCATATGCCAACCACCAAAGTCTACCATCTTAGCCCCTAGTTTTTGATGAGCTTCGTTTAAAGGGGTCATTTTTAATTCCACTTTGTAAACCTCCCTTTTCTTTTATTATTATTGTAATTATTTCTACTTTCTAACCACCCCCTTCAATGCCTGCCTTTTTCTACGTGCATTACAAGCTGGTCAAAGTTTTAAACGAACTCTTTTGAAAGTATGCAATATTTAGATTACCATTACTCCTTGGTCAACAAAAAAAAGACAACATGAATAAAATGCTGTCTTCCCTGTCCTTGTAACCTGAGAGATTAGCCGGTTATTATACCGGTTTCCCCTTTGGTGTTTTCTTTTTCAAGAAAACTCTCCAGAGATGTGTCCTTCAAACGGTTCTTTTGCCTGAAAGTTTCAGCAATCCATTAGCAATAAACTGCCTTTCTTCTTCGGCGCCTAAATAGGTCTCTCCCGTTTAAAGTCATTCACCTTTATTTACTTATTATTCAAAATACCTGTAGCAACTTCAACTGCTTGTTGAGCACTAGATCCATATGCATCAGCACCAACAGCTCCAGCATAGTCTCTCGTAAGGGGTGCCCCTCCGACCATTATCCTAATAGTATCCCTTAAACCTTCTTTTTTCAAGAGCTTAATTGTCTCTGGAATTACAGGCATTGTCGTAGTCAATAAAGCCGATACGGCAAGAATGTCAGGTTTTTGGTTTTTGACTTCATAAACAAACTCTTCTGGAGAAACATCTATTCCTAAATCAATTACCTCAAACCCTTTACCCCTTAACATCATAACTACTAAGTTCTTACCTATATCATGTAAGTCACCTGCAACTGTGCCTATTAATATTTTACCAGGAACATGCATTCCAGGTAAAGAAATATATGGTTTTAAAACATATATTCCTGCGTGCATAGCTCTAGATGATATCAATACCTCAGGAATATATACCTTATTATTCTTAAATAAAGAACTAACACTCTCCATTCCTTTTAGTAATCCATAGTTTAAAATATCCATAGGATCATACTTACTCAATAGCAAACCTTCCACAAGAGCTTTAACTCTATTGGCATCTCCGACCAATACTGCATTAAGAATGTCTTCATACTCTTTTGCCACAACACTACCCCCTACTTATAGAGCTTTTCTTTTATATTGGCTGGGAGTAACTCCTTCACTCCTCTTAAATACCTTTGTAAAATAGCTGGGATCTTCAAATCCTATTTCATCTGCAACTTGCATAATATTATATTTAGGATTTTTTAGCAGTTTCTTAGCCTCTTCAATTCTAATTTTAGTTAGGAATTCCATTATGGTGCATCCCAACTCCTGCTTGAAAATTTTACTAAGATAACACGGACTCAAGTATACAGCCTGCGAGATGTCATCAATTGTTAGCTTTGCAATGAAGTTAGCCTTCATGTACTCAGCCGCTTTTTGAATAACCTGAAGATTTTTAATATCATCACCTTCATCTACACTATCAACAAACTTTTGGGTTATCTTTAAAAGCCATAGGCATAAGTCTTCAATATTGTCCAATCGCATCATTTCATCCATGTACCTAGAATTAAGACTTAGTAGGTTTTTTAAGTTTGCTCCACCTTCAACTGCTGCGCGTGACATAACAACCAACAATTCCAATGCACGAGTCTTTATCTCTTGAATATCTCCAGGATATTTTTGCAAAATATCCGCTAGTAGTTCATTTAATACCCTATATGTGCCATCCCAATCACCATTTCTAACCTTAGTAACTAAATCCTGTTCCTTCTCAAGGGCATAAACTCTATTTGATCGAGTTTCTATTTTTTTAAAAGCATCCTCAAGCTGCTTTCTAGCAAACATCTCTTCTCCAAGTCGTGCTTGCTGATCAGCAATTTCTTTGCGCTGCTGTTGTGTAATCATGGTAGTTTTCATCAAATGGTTACCTACCACAAATAATAAATCAGCTGCCCCTTGAACCATCTGGGGTGAAATCACAGCTAAGCTTTTAGTTGCTTCTATTAATTCTGACAAATCAATGCCCAAGCCTGAGCACATTTCTTTAATTTCTTCTAAAAAGTATTCCTCTGGTTCCCACATAAGTACCTGAGCACAAATTATTGCTCCTAAGTGTTTATCTTCCAACATCAAAGGAGCAGCCCACCCTACTAGGCCCGCGTGGCAACGGAATATATAGGGCTCACCATATTTAGCAGCCTCTTTACCTGCTCTTTCGTAAGACCGTTGGCATTTCTCTAATCCTTTTTCTGAGCTTCGGACAACCTGGCATAATTTACAATCTTCAGGAAATTCTGTAGGAACAATACGCCCCTCGCCCTTGACGTCTACTATTATTGCCCTCAGCCCAGTAGCCTTTTTGAAGGAACTTAATATTTTTTGGAGAATTTCATCTCCTATTAAACTTCTTAACTCAATAGAATGCAGCATGGGCAATATCTCCCTCTTTTACTGTTGGCCTTCCATTATAATAGCATTCTATATTTCTTGTTATTTTCCTTCTTTTTATACCATCTTACAAATCATCCTAGTTTCCGAAGCCTAAGGCTGTCATAAATACATCCTGAAAGTCTTTTCTGCTTGATAACTCGATATACTTAATTTTATCAGAAATATAGTCTGCTCTAGCCTTTTCACTATCAGATGCTAACACCATTCTAGCACCAATGCCAGCTGCATTTCCTACCTGTTCAACTTCAAGCTCCTCAGGTAGTAAAGCAATAGTTTTAGCACTTTCAACCTGTATATAGTTACCAAATGCTCCAGCTAATAATACACGGTTAATATCCTTGACCTCAATTCCTAACTCACTTATCAAAATCTTGATACCGGCGTATATGGCACCCTTCGCAAGTTGCAGTTCTCGAACATCCTTTTGTGTTAATACCACATCTTCAAGTGAGTCTTCGCCTTTATAGATTACGAAGTCATATCCATTTCGGCCCTCAACAATTCTATCTTTTAGCGCTTTGGTTAAATTGGGTACTTCATCTGATGGAAGTAATCTTCCTCCCAGATTAATAATCCCTACTTTTATAAGTTCTGCCACAGCATCTACAAGGCCGGAACCACAAATGCCAATAGGTTTTTTATTACCAATAACATCTATATACACATCGTCTGTAATTGTTACTTTTTCAATAGCACCATCTGCAGCTCTCATACCTTTTTTAATCTGAGCTCCTTCAAAGGCTGGTCCTGCTGCTGCTGAACAAGCTATAATCCTGTCTTTGTTTCCAAGCATTATCTCTCCATTTGTTCCAATATCTACAGCCAAAAGAATATCTTCACTTTCTTCTATATGAGTAGCCAAAATCACTCCTACTGTATCTGCTCCCACATATCCAGCTACATTTGGGGTAGTATATAAAACTGCCTCTTTATTTACATGGATCCCCATGGTGTATGCATTTAGCTTTAACGAATTCTGAAAAACAGGGGTATAAGGAGCCATAGCAATATTTATTGGGTTTGATCCAATAAGAAGGTGCTGCATAACAGTATTACCAACCGTAACAATACTATATATATTTTCTGGATTTATCTTTGCTGTGTCTATAAGTGAGTTGATAATATTATTCATTGTTTCTACTACTTTATTCTTTAGTACTTCTAAACCGTTTTTATTCTCAGAAACATAAGTAATTCTAGCTATAACGTCAGCCCCATAAGACCTTTGTGCATTTGCCGCTGCATTGGCGGCTGTAACTTCCCCTGTGACAAGGTTTATTAATGTGCCAACAACAGTTGTTGTGCCAATGTCAAAAGCAACACCATAAATTTCCTTTGTGGTATCTCCTTTTTCAATATCAATAATCTTTTTGCCGTAACTAGTTACGGTAACATTAAATTTTGAATCACGTATCATTTTTGGTGCTTTTTCTAAAACTTGTAAAGTTATTTCATAATCATCTTCTCCTAATTCTGCTATAATTCTATTAATATCTGACTTTTGATCCTCAAGAGAAGGTTTTGGCATAGTAATATTTGTTTTCTTAAACTGTGTGTCAACTTGATAGTGGTCCTTACCACTTAAATGAGTCTTTCTGTCGCCTTCCTCAGCTTTAGCAGGAATGGAAATAGTCATGTCCTCTTCAATAGGAATAAGGCAGGCTAATCTCCAGCCTGCCTCTTTTTCTTCTTTTGAGAGTTTCTTGCCTGCGTCTTTGGCTAAAGCCTTTTTGCCTTCTAAGACTCTTACCTTACACTTACCACAGGTTCCTTTTCCACCACAGGTACCTTCGATATCAATACCTGCTTGAGTTAACGCTGAGTGAAGGGATTTTTCCTCTGTTACCTCTATCTTCCTGTTCGTTGGAAGCACAGTAATCTGGAATGATTTCATAATACCCTCCGTTATTGTGATATTTTAGTCTTCGTATAAACCATTTCTGTGAGCAGTGAGATATTTTCCACAGAAAGGATCTTGACCCAATGTTGCAGAAGCTGAGTAAATAAAGCCCATCATCTTCTTATCAATTGGATTAAGAATATAAGCATCCATACCCATGGTCATAGTTTGAATCATAAAAGTTTGGTTCAATATTTTTCTGTTAGGAAGACCATATGAAATATTACTTAGGCCACAAATAGCATGCACTTTTGGATAGTTTTCTCTGATGTATCTAACAGTATCGAGAACTTCCAGACCAGCTTTATCGCCTGTACTTACAGGTTTTACTAGAGGATCAAGGTAAATATCATCTTCTGCTATTCCGTTAGCAGTAAGATCTTTAATTAATTTGTCAACAATTACTATTCTGTCCTCAGCTGTTTCTGGCATTCCGGAATCATCCATACATAAAGCAACTACTTTTGCATTATATTTTTGAATTAAAGGTAGTATTATTTCAAATCTCTCTTTTTCTGCAGTAATGGAGTTAACCATTGGCTTTTTAGTCTTAGTTAAAGCTAACCCAACTTCTAGCGCTTTTGGATTTGGACTATCAATACATAAAGGAACTTCAACTGCTTCTTGAACTGTTTTAACCAGCCATTCCATAACTTCTGGCTCATTAAATACTTGAGTCCCACAGTTTACATCAACGTAGTTTGCTCCAGCTTCAACTTGCTCTTTAGCAATCTTTTGAATATAAGCTGCATCTCTATTCTCAACTGCAGG
Source organism: Desulfitibacter sp. BRH_c19 (assembly GCA_001515945.1). Taxonomy (NCBI): domain Bacteria; kingdom Bacillati; phylum Bacillota; class Clostridia; order Neomoorellales; family Desulfitibacteraceae; genus Desulfitibacter; species Desulfitibacter sp. BRH_c19. The sequence goes on along the minus strand of LOER01000031.1, from coordinate 3,675 downwards.
CTTGATATCCTTTCTACTAGTGTTAATTAATTCGCCTACTATTAACATATTTATTACCTCCAACAAATTCTTTTTATTAAAGAACCAACGGGATTTCTCCCATTGGTCTTTGATTATTAAGCTTGTAGCTTGTCACAAAGTTCAGTTGCGGAAGCAGCATCAGGTGCATATCCATCAGCGCCGATTTCATCTGAAAATTCTTGAGAAACTGGAGCTCCGCCGATTAAGCACTTAACTTTGTCTCTTAAGCCTTCTTCTTTTAATAATTCAATTGTATCTTTCATAGCCAACATAGTAGTTGTTAAAAGTGCAGACATAGCTACATATCTAGGATTGTGTTCCTTAACAGCTTCAACAAATTTTTCTGGAGGAACGTCTACTCCTAAGTTAACTACATTGTATCCAGCACTTTCCATTAACATACCAACCAAGTTTTTACCAATGTCATGAAGGTCACCCTTAACAGTTCCTATAACAACTTTACCTTTAGTAGGTACATCAGCATCAGCAATAAGTGGCTTAACGATATCCATCCCACCATGCATAGATCTTGCTGCCATTAAAACTTCAGGAACAAACATGTCCCCAGCCTTAAATCTTGTTCCAACTACAGTCATACCTGCTACTAAACCCTGGTTAATAATTTCTAATGGATCTCCTCCCTGGTCAACTAAAGCTTTTGTAAGATCCTTAACCTTTGCCTCATTACCAGCAATTACTGCATTTGACAGCTCTTCAAAGTTTGCCATTTACATTTACCTCCTTAAAATTTTGTTCTCTATTTTTTTAAAGTGGGCACATATTAACAAAAATTATGTACCCAAGTAGCCTTTATTGTTTAATTCTTTTTAAAACTTGAATCTCCTCGGTAAAATCCTATTATCTCCTGCAGAATATGATACTTTTTATATTTTCTGTAAACCAAACAGAAATTATTCTGCTAATATGGCTTTTTAAAACCGGGTATTCTTTTTAAGTGAATTGAGAAATCATCTACATTCCTATTATTGTCAAATATTTTTATGTAATTTAGTATGTCTTTATTATTATTCTCTTTATTCCATTTCCTCTCTATTTCATTATCCTTCACTTCATCCTGATCTGATATATTATTTGGCCTAGTGGAATCTTTAGATTCCTTAGGAGCTTCAGTTTCCATAGTAGCTTCGGTTACCATAGGAGATTCAGTCATAGTAGATTCAGTTTCCATAGTAGCTTCCTTAGAAACTCTAGATTCCTTAGATCCCTGCTGTGAATTATTATCTTTATGACCTCTACCTGGCTCGTTCCTAGATGAATTATTATTGTTAATTCGCTCTTCCTTCGTAGACTCTTTCATATCCGGTTTTTCATTAATGTCTTCCTCATGAGGATCTTCATTGAATTCATCCATGACAAGCTCTTGATCTTTTTGGTCTTTTTGGTCTTTTTGGTCTTTTTGATTTTTTTGGTTTTTTTGGTCCTTAATATTAGATTTTGTCTTCTTTTCATTGATTATTCTAACTAGATCTCTTACATCAATTTCCAACAATTCCTCTTGGGTTTCGGCCACAACAATGCCTTCTTCTTCAATTTTCTTGATCATTATGTATTTTGCTGGAGGCATTTTTTCTTTTTTAGCTTTTTCCCAGTCTTCTGTGGAACCTCTTTGTACCATTACATCATTTGTCAGCTCATGTTTATCTAAATTAGCAGAAACCCACTTGCCCACTTCTTCTTCATTTAGAGATACCTTTGGACTATTTGAAGTTACGGTTGCTAATATTATTTCAGGATTCTCCACTTGACCTTGTTTCAAAATATTTTGGCTTATCGCTTCATCCATAATTATTTCTACAGCATCTCTTACTTGCATTCCATTTACCTTTAATTTGCTAACAAACTCTTCCCCTGCTTCATCTGTGGACTTTACAGAGATTACATTTAATTTTTTGTCAAGTGCTAACTCTAATCCAGAATTGACCTCTAAAGTCATATGAGCTGCAATAGCCGGATTTGTAATATACATCATTGACCAGCCAATAAAAAATATTAAAATAATACCAGCAACTAGTGGTAAAAAATTCAGCTTTGTGGAAAATTCTATTTCGCTACCAACGTCTGCTTCCTTAGGAAGATTAACTTTCAGGAATTCCCCCTTTTTTGTCAATACTATTGCCTTTTTACCTTGGATATCAGTAATCAAGCCCTTACGCTTCCCCAATGTATTTCACCCCCTTTCCAATTCATCCTTTATGTACTCATATAATAGAATAAATTCTTCTTTATACTTTATAAGAACAGCAGTCGCGGCAATATATTTTCGGCTTCGCTCAATAGTTTTTCTGCTAACATTCAATTCCTGTGTCAGTTTCTTAATCGGCACCATCTTATTTCGCCAAAAATACTCCCACATTTCATCATCACTAACAAGAATGCCTGCAGCTTTAAGACACAAAACTCTTTTCCTTTGATGTTTAGGGCAATATTCAAGTAGATCATTCCAAGTAATATCAAATCTTTGAAGAAGATTACCCAACTGGACTATTTCGTACTTTCTAAGTTCCTCATCTGAATCACTTTGATATATTTTTACTGCTTCGCGAATCTCAGCTGGGCTATATGTATCTTCCTCAATATTGTCGTTAGATATTTCTAATGGTAGATGCCTGTGCCTATTTTCCTTTCGCAAGTAATCTATTACTTTATTTCTAATAACTACTGCGGCATAACTTTTAAATGGAACTTTAGTTTCATGTTTGTAGCTGTCAAGTGCTTGGTTAAATGCAATTAAACAAATACTCATTTCATCATCATGAAAATCAAGCCGTCGTCCGCAAACTCTACTACCTATTCTCCTAATAAACTCTGTATGTGTAAGAAGCAAAGCTTCTCTTTCTATTTCATTTCCATTTTGAGCCTTATGTATTGCACAATTATTATGGGAATTCGAATTCATTAACTTAACACCCTCTATAGATTTGATGCCCTATGATTTCTCCTTTTCTTTGGTATTTACCTGCAAATTGTATTATGAAACTTTTTCCTTTAAGTTTAATACGAGATGAATATTTTTTTTTGGGATAGAATCCCTTCCTTTTTTTTACATTCCTAAAAAGGTATTATTTTTTTCTGCAAGGAAAGAATAATTTTTAGATGGTAAGACCATCACAATAATTAAACTTTTGGAGGTGAAACTTTGAATCCGCAACAAATTCAAAGCAAAGTACAACAATGTCAACAGGAACTAAGCTCAATTAGCTCAATAGCTCGGCAAATTCAGCAATCAGAGCAGCAAAACCAGCAGCAATTACAGCAGCTCTCACAAAAAGAGGGCTCCGTGGCTCAACAGCTACAACAACTGCAGCAGTTGGCTCAGCAAGCATCCCAGGACATTCAACAGGTTGGATCATTGATACAGCAAGTTCCAATGGGACAGCTTTCAATGGGCACTAGTGGACAACAATATACCATGGGATCTGGCCAATCAGGATATACTGGTCAAGCTCACTTTGATCCTCAGAGATTTCAGCAGACTGTACAGCAGTATGAAAATCAGTCTGGCCAAGGTACTCAAGGGTATGGTACGCAAGGCTATAGTATGCAAGGTCAAGGCAGTCAAGCTACTTATAGTCCACAACAGTTCAGGCAGACTGTACAGCAGTATGAAAATCAGTCTGGCCAAGGTACTCAAGG
>LOER01000030.1 GCA_001515945.1 Desulfitibacter sp. BRH_c19 | reverse complement strand
GCTACAGAAGAAGTTCCAATAAAACAAGGATTGAAACATGTATTGGGAGAGTAAGAGAGAAGTCAATATTGTGCTACAGAAGAAGTTCCAATAAAACAAGGATTGAAACGAGAATATAAACAACCTACACAAACTCACATACACCCGCTACAGAAGAAGTTCCAATAAAACAAGGATTGAAACTTTCTAGCTCAATATCCTACATATTAGAATTGATACTGGCTACAGAAGAAGTTCCAATAAAACAAGGATTGAAACTAATGTTCCTATCTGTGCTGTTATAGTCTTGTATTAGCTACAGAAGAAGTTCCAATAAAACAAGGATTGAAACCGATAAACAGAACTCACCTAAAGAATTAAGGCATCTTGCTACAGAAGAAGTTCCAATAAAACAAGGATTGAAACTCTTTTTTTAGAAGGGAGACGAAACAATGCCTACAAGCTACAGAAGAAGTTCCAATAAAACAAGGATTGAAACCACTACTAGGTCCCATTTTTTCCAACAAGTAATTTTGCTACAGAAGAAGTTCCAATAAAACAAGGATTGAAACGCAGGAACATGAAAAACATTATTGACGTGGCCGGCGGCTACAGAAGAAGTTCCAATAAAACAAGGATTGAAACCAGGAGTAGAAGCCGCAGATGATGCACAGGTATTTGGGCTACAGAAGAAGTTCCAATAAAACAAGGATTGAAACGAAAGTATAAAGTACCCAAGCGGAAGATAAGGACACTGCTACAGAAGAAGTTCCAATAAAACAAGGATTGAAACTTTTAGTGCCAGGAACAGTCTTGATATCTCCTTCAGGCTACAGAAGAAGTTCCAATAAAACAAGGATTGAAACCAGGTTGATGGGGCAAGTCCATTCAACAATGCGTTGCTACAGAAGAAGTTCCAATAAAACAAGGATTGAAACACAATTGGGGTCTTAATTACATCACCTTGAAACTGTGCTACAGAAGAAGTTCCAATAAAACAAGGATTGAAACAGATTCACACAAGTGGCAGACCTTCAGAAATAAGCGCTACAGAAGAAGTTCCAATAAAACAAGGATTGAAACATTTCTTAGGAGAAGGGGTTAACTCCCGAGAATTGTGACGCTACAGAAGAAGTTCCAATAAAACAAGGATTGAAACTGTAATGCCAATTGGTATAGGCAAAGCCATTTTAGGCTACAGAAGAAGTTCCAATAAAACAAGGATTGAAACCCATTATCAATGGGAAATTCAACCCCGTACATCCTATGCTACAGAAGAAGTTCCAATAAAACAAGGATTGAAACATAATTGCAGATATAGTATTACGGTTAACACCAACTGGCTACAGAAGAAGTTCCAATAAAACAAGGATTGAAACACATTGTCACTCTTAATTAAGACTGCGTAGTCAATGCTACAGAAGAAGTTCCAATAAAACAAGGATTGAAACCGGATACCAGAGCAATGTTCCAGGCTCGACTTTGTTTGCTACAGAAGAAGTTCCAATAAAACAAGGATTGAAACTAGGCTGTTTTAAGGCTTATCTTGAAGTTGGCTTGCGCTACAGAAGAAGTTCCAATAAAACAAGGATTGAAACCCACCTCACACTACTATACCGCTTAACTGGCTCCATGCTACAGAAGAAGTTCCAATAAAACAAGGATTGAAACACACTCCATCAACCCATGCGATAACTTCCGTAGCGCTACAGAAGAAGTTCCAATAAAACAAGGATTGAAACACTTTAGTAGGGGAATCTTACGCGGGAGACCAAAGGCTACAGAAGAAGTTCCAATAAAACAAGGATTGAAACGTATAAGTGGAAACACTCCTGGTTATCCTGTTTACAGCTACAGAAGAAGTTCCAATAAAACAAGGATTGAAACATGAACCCTGGTTACCTAGCTGTAAATTATTAAGAGCTACAGAAGAAGTTCCAATAAAACAAGGATTGAAACGGATTAACCCCCTTTCAATCCCAAGTTTCAATTCTGGCTACAGAAGAAGTTCCAATAAAACAAGGATTGAAACGATATAGCCTCTCTTTTTAGTTCCATATCTCCACAGCTACAGAAGAAGTTCCAATAAAACAAGGATTGAAACTCTAGGATGTCGTAGCTGTGGTTACATTCGATCATTGCTACAGAAGAAGTTCCAATAAAACAAGGATTGAAACATGTTCCTCATGCAATGACTTTCATAAGACAATATCGGCTACAGAAGAAGTTCCAATAAAACAAGGATTGAAACTACTTATCCTCCTTAGGCTTGTCCGGTGCCCTCGGGGCTACAGAAGAAGTTCCAATAAAACAAGGATTGAAACAAAAATTTGTTGCACTATGCCAAAGCGTCACACCATGCTACAGAAGAAGTTCCAATAAAACAAGGATTGAAACTTTAGGTAATAGTACCTAGATAAACCTGATATAGTTGCTACAGAAGAAGTTCCAATAAAACAAGGATTGAAACCCTATTCCGCCACTAACCACATTACTGTATTGTAATGGCTACAGAAGAAGTTCCAATAAAACAAGGATTGAAACATTTTAGCCATTTTGCACCACCTCAAATAGCTCTTGCTACAGAAGAAGTTCCAATAAAACAAGGATTGAAACATAAATGCTTATCTCCGGCAGAAAATGGCGGATTCAGCTACAGAAGAAGTTCCAATAAAACAAGGATTGAAACTGTTCTAAAGCATGGCAAGTATTACACAATGTAACTGCTACAGAAGAAGTTCCAATAAAACAAGGATTGAAACATAAATGCTTATCTCCGGCAGAAAATGGCGGATTCAGCTACAGAAGAAGTTCCAATAAAACAAGGATTGAAACTGTTCTAAAGCATGGCAAGTATTACACAATGTAACTGCTACAGAAGAAGTTCCAATAAAACAAGGATTGAAACATAAATGCTTATCTCCGGCAGAAAATGGCGGATTCAGCTACAGAAGAAGTTCCAATAAAACAAGGATTGAAACGAACAATCTGCCATTCTGTGGCTGATTTATAAGCTGCTACAGAAGAAGTTCCAATAAAACAAGGATTGAAACAGCATGATAGCCGCAGGAGTTACATTTGATACTAGGCTACAGAAGAAGTTCCAATAAAACAAGGATTGAAACAATAAGGTAGCCGAGGCCATAGCTAGGGGGGTTATGGCTACAGAAGAAGTTCCAATAAAACAAGGATTGAAACAAATTGCTTGCTTTTGATCTAGTAATTCATAAAATTCGCTACAGAAGAAGTTCCAATAAAACAAGGATTGAAACTGTACGTATTAAAGATTGCAAACTATTTTGATGTTGCTACAGAAGAAGTTCCAATAAAACAAGGATTGAAACTAAACAAATGGAACATTGAAATCTTTGAGTCCTCTGGCTACAGAAGAAGTTCCAATAAAACAAGGATTGAAACATTTTCAAAGAACAATCTATAAAATAATAGGGGCGGGCTACAGAAGAAGTTCCAATAAAACAAGGATTGAAACAATAAGGTAGCCGAGGCCATAGCTAGGGGGGTTATGGCTACAGAAGAAGTTCCAATAAAACAAGGATTGAAACTCCAAGGTATATCTGCTTCTTCCCAGGTTAAATTTGCTACAGAAGAAGTTCCAATAAAACAAGGATTGAAACTGACCTAAGAGATAAACGCTCAGAGGCTGGCAAGAAAGCTACAGAAGAAGTTCCAATAAAACAAGGATTGAAACTTCGCAACTCTCAGAGTGATAAAAAAGGCTAACCTAGCTACAGAAGAAGTTCCAATAAAACAAGGATTGAAACATTAAAGAGCTAGGTAGTACCAGTTTAAAGGGTATTGCTACAGAAGAAGTTCCAATAAAACAAGGATTGAAACTTTCTCTGGCATTTGGTAGACACTAACGCTGAGCAGCTACAGAAGAAGTTCCAATAAAACAAGGATTGAAACACTACAAGTCTATCAATCTTTGCTTGTGAGTACTATCCGAGAAGAGAATGTGCTAAGTTTGGGTAAATGTTACACTTCCTTCCATCCTCCCTGACTGGTGTAATTCCGAGCAATATTCCATGCTAGGTTGTAGGTAGGACAATGTACGATTAGCTTCCTCGTGTTCGTTTTAATCAATGTTCATTTGCTGAGCTTGATTTGTTTGGCCACAACGTCTACATGCTGATTTTTTTATTAATACAGATTTGCCTCAGGTTGGTGCCAATATGTTTTCCCCACATCTCCCTCTTTCCAAGATTTTTTCTATGTTCATTTTTTCCTACTTCGATTTAAAAATCTGACTACACCTTTTGGATAGTATAGTGTACAAAAGTTAATTTAAATATGCTAATGTGATGATTTTTATATTATAATAAACTATAAATTATACTCCATATTATGCTTATTTTACATTCCACAGATTAACTTTTTAGGGTTTCTATCAGAACATGTTATCGGTATGGTTTATATTGTTTAGGCTATTGATGTTTTGCGACATAGACAGATTTTTTAGCGTCGAGTGGAATTTTTCTAAATTCACTTTCGGGCCTCAGAAAATAGCGGTGGTTAGTTATCAAATGAAATAAGGGGTTGTTTTTAAGGTGGATGAAAATATAGAAACTATAAAAACTGGATTTATGGAAGCTTTGCCACTAGCAATCGCTATTGCGACATATGGTTTATCCTATGGCGTACTCGCGAATCAAGCCAATTTTAGCTTAGTGGGTGTAGTGGCAATGTCTTTGTTGGTGTTTTCCGGGTCTGTACAAATGGTAGCCGTCGCAATGTTGACTACGGGGGCAAGTGTGGCAAGTGTTCTTTTTACCTCTGTTTTATTAAATTTACGTAATTTGTTATACGGAGCTGCCCTTGCCGAAGGTCTTGCTCCTGCTAAAAAGTGGAGATGGTTGTTATCTTTTGGTGTGTCAGATGAGCCTTTTGTTTTGGGCAGTTCAAGGTTTAAAAAACATGGACCAGATCCTCTTTATTTTGGAATAGTTATTGGTACTTTCTATATTGCTTGGGCTTGTTCTTCGTTCATTGGAGCCCTAATTGGAAACCAAGTTGATCCGCAAAAATGGGGTTTAGACCTAGCATTTCCAATTACTTTTGTAGCCCTTCTTATCCCTAGTCTTAAAGGAAAACCAATAATTGCAACCGCGTTCGCTGGTGCGATGATAGCAATCTCGCTCGAATATTTAATGCCTGGTAATGAATTTACGATCATTATTACTGGTGTTTTAGCACCGCTTGTAGGTCTTTATTTAAAGAGGGGGGCTCAAGATGCTTAATCATTGGATTCTAATAGGATTACTTTCCGTTACTACTTATATATCACGCATCATCGGTGTCGAAGTAATGGCAGGACGAGAGATGAGCCCTACCTTGCGCTTATATTTTAATTACGTGCCAATTGGAATAATAGCGGCACTTATTATCAAACAAATCTTAGTTCCAACGGATGGACAACTAGTTATTTCAATTCCAGTTCTTATAGGCTGCCTTGCCACAGCAATAGTAATTAAGAAAGTAAAAATCTTTCTTCCTTCTGTTGTGATTGGAGCAATTATTGGATTGTTAGCTCGTTATCTTTTGAACTGAATTTCTGAGCTGATCTGCAGTATCTATAAGAAACTTTATTGATTAGATTAACGTCTATATAACCATAAATCAATGCTCCATATGTTAGGGAGAGGACAACTTGAATAAACGAAAGAAAAAATTATTTTTTTATATCCTAGTAATTTCGATGCTATACTTACTTTATTTAACAAGTCAGTGGCATATATTACCTTATAATATAAAACAAATAGATATATACAAGGCAACAAGTTTTGAAATTGATAATATTAATGATAATAATTTAGTAGTGTCTTTAAAAGGTAAATCAATAAAAACTGTAACATCATCAATTAACGCAGCAGGTAAAATGCAAGGGCAAATGGATGTAAGATTTCCTGATTATATTGTCAATGTTGTGTACAAGAATGGAACTGTAAAGACCTCATATCTCTGGTTAGACGATAGTGATGGGAAGGGTATGTGGATGAATAGTACTGATACTGGAACAGGATATAGTATCAGTAATACACAAAAGTTACAAAAAATTATTTTACAAACAAAGTATATGTAACTCAGTTGAAATGAATAGAGACAGCGTTCACTAAAGTGATGCTATTTTAAATACTTGTAATGAATCCTCAAAATGGAGGATTTTTTTATTTGGATGGTAATATAACTGTTATTATTAATTTCTGACTTTAAGTATATAGGCTAACAGATATACTTATAATATTAGAATAAATAGGGATCTAAATAAATTCAAAAAGAAGAAATGAGGGAGGACTTCTGTGAATCCAATTGCAGTAGGAGTTGACGCACCGGACTTTACTGTAAAAGATAATAAAAAGCAAAACATTACTTTGTCTGCATTTAAAGGGAAAAAAATACTTCTTTCCTGGCATCCTCTGGCATGGACGGCAGTTTGTACTGATCAAATGAGAGCCTTAGAAAATAATTGGCAAAATTTCCAAAATCTTAACACCGTTCCCCTGGGATTTAGTGTAGATTCCCAACCATGTAAGGAAGTATGGGCAACAGTACTTCTGATTAAAAATGTTAGTCTTCCTGCTGATTTTTGGCCCCACGGCAAAGTAGCCAGGGACTATGGGATATTTAACGAGACTAAAGGAGTATCTGAACGGGCTAATATCATCATAGATGAAAATGGAAAGGTGAAATGGGTCAAAGTTTATCCATCGGGACAGCTACCAAATATCAATGAAGTCCTACAAGTTTTATCTAGTGGTTGATCACAGATCCCTTGCACTTATGACATCAAGTGTTGTGCGTCTTTTTCCTTCTTGAGTCAAAAGGGACAGTTCTTTTTGACTCATTTTATTTTTTTTATATAACCAGTACTGCATATTCTCTGTAAACTGCTAAGTTAGTAAACAGACGTTGCTCCTATATGGGGCGTGGGCTGAATTCTACATGCTATGGTATAATGCAAGTTGAGAAATGAGTATTGACATACCAGATAATCTGCCGGTTGTACCATTTATTGCAGTTAAAGAGCAGTTAGCAGCACTTGAATTTATGGAAAAGGGTATATGTAACGCTAATCCATTACGATGATGGAGCAAGAAATCTTGGTGTAGAAAAGGATATTGAAAGATTTACATAAAGAAAGTTCTTCAATAGATAAAAAGTAAACATTTCCATTTTAAAGGTAATATGATAATCTAGGAATAATACTTTTATCAAGGATATGCTGTAGATATGAAAACCACTCATTTAGGTTCAAATTATATACAATTTAATCCAGCGAAAGTTTTAGCACTAAGCTTTATTGGTATAATTATTATAGGGTCGGTTTTATTAGCCTTACCCATTTCCACAAAGGATTTAGCTGGCATCCCTTATATAGATGCATTATTCACAGCTACTTCTGCAATATGTGTAACAGGTCTTGTTGTTGTAGATACTGCAGATGCATTTTCTATATTTGGACAGGTTGTTATTATGGTTTTAATACAAATAGGCGGACTTGGATTAATGACATTTGCAATACTTGTTGCCATGGTACTCGGCTTGAGAATATCCTTTACACAAAGGTTAATTTTACAGGAGACATTTAGCCGCAATTCAGTTCAAGGTGTTGTAAATCTGTTAAAGCATGTGTTAGTCATAACATTCATAATGGAATTACTTGGAACATTACTGCTGGCTTTTCATTGGTATCCTGAGATGGGACAAAAGGCTTTCTATTATGGCTTGTTTCATACTATATCAGCATTCAATAATGCTGGTTTTGATTTATTTGGAAATAGCTTGGCAGGGTTTAAAACTGATTTCATGACAAACAGTATAATAATGGTCCTGTTTATTTTTGGAGGATTAGGATTTTTTGTTATATCAGATTTATATACTCAACGATCTTTAAAAAAGATATCGTACCATAGTAAGTTAGCAATTATATTTTCTGGTGTTCTAATAATTACTGGTTTTTTAATTATTTTTCTATTAGAATATAATAACCCTGATACTTTAGGTGCTCTTAGTATAGGCGAAAAGGTGATGGTAGCATTATTCACCTCAACCACAACTAGAACAGCAGGCTTTAGTACCCTTGATATTGCAGCTTTAAATCAGGCTAGTCTACTATTAATTCTATTATTAATGTTTATTGGTGCATCTCCTGGTTCAACTGGTGGTGGTGTAAAAACAACTACTTTTGGTGTAATAGTGTCATCAACCTTGGCCGGTATCTCTAACAAAAAACAATCAATACTGTTTCATAGAGCCATCTCTAATGAAATTATTGTTAAGTCGCAAACAATAATTTTTCTATCAGTCTTTCTGATATTTCTTGCTACTTTCATCATGAGTATTTATGAATCAAATCCATTTATGGAAATCTTATTTGAAGTAGTATCCGCCTTTGGTACTGTAGGACTGTCGACGGGGCTTACACCCGAATTGTCGCTTCAGGGAAAATTGGTTATTATTTTTACAATGTATACTGGAAGAATTGGACCGTTAGCTCTGTTTTATGTTTTGAGCAGAAACTCTAAGGAACTGGTGAAATATCCTACTGGTAATATAATGATAGGTTAGGGGGGTAAACATGGGAAGTTTTGCAGTTATAGGATTGGGTAGATTCGGAGAGAGTGTTGCAAAAACACTAGTTTCTCTTGGACATGAGGTTCTTGGGATAGATATAGCTGAGGAAAAAGTTCAGGAATTGTCTGAACATTTAACACAAGTAGTAATTGCTGATACAAGGCATGAAGATGTACTGAAAAAATTAGGTATAAGAAACTTTGATGGAGTTGTAATTGCGATTGGACAGAACATAGAAGCAAATATACTAACTACTATTATTGTAAGTCAACTGGGCACCAAAAATATTATTGCTAAAGCTCAATCTGATATTCATGGAGAGGTACTTAAAAGAGTGGGTGCAAATAAGGTTGTCTTCCCTGAAAAGGACATGGGGCAAAAAGTAGCACATAGTATAGTATCTGGAAATATACTGGACTTTATAGAGCTTTCTTCCAAGCATTCCATAGCTGAGTGTACTGCTCCAATTAACTTTATTGGAAAAAGCCTTGGAGCTTTAGATTTAAGGGCAAAACATGGCATAAGTGTTCTGGCCATCAAGAAAGGTGACAAAATAATTGTGTCTCCCGGGGCCGGTAACTTAATAGAAGAGAATGACTTGCTAGTTATTCTAGGTTGTAATGAAGATATTGATGTATATATTGGATAAACATTAGGAGTTGAATTAAATGAGATGGAAAGTAGTTTTAGCTTCATTGTCTAGGCTCTTGATAGTTGTTGGCCTGTCAATGACAATTCCACTAATCTGGTCGATATATTTTAATGATGGAGCATGGATGTCCATTATATATTCAATGGTTATTACCATTGGAAGCGGACTTATTGTATATGTTTTATTCCCACTAGAGGATATACGTTTACGATACATAGAAGGCTATTTAATTGTAACATGCGGGTGGTTAGCAGTAGTGCTATTTGGAACGTTACCCTATCTACTTTCAGGAACCATGAATTTCACTAATGCAATTTTTGAAACAATGTCTGGCTTTACAACTACTGGAGCTAGTATTCTAACTGACATTGAATCTATGCCCGAAGGGATACTTATGTGGCGTTCTTTAACTCAGTGGTTGGGTGGCATGGGAATAATAGTCTTGTTTGTTGCTTTGGTAGCCCACTTTGGACAAGGTGCAAACAAAATTTTTGTTGCTGAGGCTCCGGGACCTGTGGTGGAAAAGCTAACACCGAGGATAAGTGATACTGCCAAGAACCTTTGGAAGTTTTATATGATTTTTACGTTAATACAAATAATACTATTAGTACTAGCAGGGATGACCTTTTTTGATTCAATGGCCCACACATTTACTACCATTGCTACTGGTGGTTTTTCTACCAAAAATGCTAGTATTGGGTTTTATTTAGATAATGCACTAATCCAGCTTATAATTACTGTGTTTATGTTTTTAGGAGGTGCAAACTTTGCTCTATATTATCTAGTATGGAAAAATAAAACTCTCAAGATTTTCGTGAGGAATGAGGAATTCAGGCTATATTGTAAGATTGTAATTATAGCCACATTGCTTGTAACTATTAGTCTGTATCTAGCAAGGCCTGGGGAGCATGGGATACTCCCAATTACAGCCTTGTTTCAGGTCGTATCTATTTTAACTACAACGGGATTCGCAACAGTAAATTATGATACCTGGCCAAACTTTGCCAGAAATGTAATGTTTATTCTGTTATTCATTGGAGGTAGTCTAGGGTCAACCGGAGGCGGGATAAAAATAGGTCGTTTTCTAATATTGATCAAGTATACAATATCAGAGCTAGTACGTTCTATTCATCCCAGGTTGGTGAGAAGTATAAAAATAAATGGGGTCTCAGTTGACGATAAAATCGTAATTAATACTTTTATTTTCTTTTTTGTATATCTTAGTATCGTAGGCATTAGTACCATAATAATGTCGAGCTTCGATTTGGATATTGAAAGTGCCAGCACCTCTGTATTAGCCTGTATAGGGGTAATTGGACCAGGATTTGGATTTGTTGGTCCAGCCACGAATTATGCTGAGATACCTATTCTAGGTAAATACTTTCTTACATTTCTGATGCTAGTGGGTCGTCTGGAAATATTTACAGTACTAGTTTTATTCTATCCTAGGAACTGGTCTTAATATTATGAAGTATATCCACCACTACTGATATCTTTAATAGTCAAAAACCAGGCTTCGATTACCTGAGATGGACCAAGTAGCCTGTAATAATAGGCTACTTGGTTATATTTTTTAGAGTGAATTCATTTAGTCACGTACATAAGCGAGTAGTGAATAATTGCTATTAGTGGCATCATCAAAGGTGAGGGAGTAGCTCCACATACCTGGGGTTAATGGAATGGTAACTAGGTCGTTGGTCGTGCCAGATGCTGCATACACAATCTCCCCAGAGGGGGATGTTAATGTAAATGTTAGGTCACCTTCGCTGACTTGAGATCGCCACAGCAAAACCAAATCCTGATTTCCCTTACTTATAATATTTTTCTCCTTTTCTCCATCTTCAAAATAAGCAAAGCGTCCATGGTCATTAACTCTAATGATATCTGAAGCATTAGTTAGCCTATTAATGCCAGTATAAAAAGCCAATGACAAAATGGTCAGGCAGCAGACCAAGAATACAAAACCTTTAAAATGCAGAATAGGTCGAGAATGGTGTATTTCTGCTTTTGATAATATCTTGATGCTTAAGAATGTTGAGGTAACAATAATTGTCATCATTAGAATATTAATAAAAGTGTATGATCCACCCCATATATAAAAGTGGTAGATTTCATTTATCAATAAGATTGGAACAGAAATAACTAGAGAAATGAATCCCAAACCCCATAATACACCCCATCGATAGAAAACAGCACTTATTAAAAAAGTAATACTAGAAATCATTAAGAGTAAAAACAGGTTCAAAACGGTGATTGGAACTAAACTACCCCAGGAAGTTATAATTGTTCCCATGTAAACTTGGGGCAGCTCTTTACTTATAATTCCTGTGATGCCAATTAGAAAAGAAAATATGATTGAAAGAAATATGACATATAAAATATTATTTGCTGTAGCTGTATATACAATGTCTTTTCTTCTACTACCAAAGGTCAACAAATATGGAAAAGAGCTTATACCCATAGCAGGAATAGCAATGAGCATTCCTAATAAAAAACCAACTATTGGCGGTAATATAGAAATAATGGAGACAAACTCAATGGAGCCGTTTACAAAAATAGAGACCCCGAGTTGGATCGTTAGGTTAACAAATAGTATAGTAAAGAAAAAAAGGAAAAGGATACGTTGGGTTTTCCAATACACCCAGAAATGAGATTTATATAAGTTAGTATTTATCATTGGGGTTACCTCCCTGAATTAGCTGTTAGATGAACGAACAGCTGTTGTAAAGTGAGACTACGCAACTCAAGACCAGCATGAGTCCATGCTGTTTTTTCTTGCTCTGAAATCTTATCAAATAGAGCATATGATGCTCTGTGGCCAAATAACTCTCTATGAATAACCCGTTTATTTCCCAACCTTGATTCCAGTTCATCTTTATCACCGAATACTATTAGAGATGATTCCTCTAAGGTTTCCATAGGTTCGTGTAATACAATTTTACCTTGATGTAGTATAATCACATCTTCAAAGAGGTTGCTCGCTTCATCTATTAGATGAGTTGAAAAGACAATTGTCCTAGGATGACGGCCGAAATCCTCAGCAAGAACATCATAAAATTCCTGCCTAGCTGAAGCATCTAAACCACTATAAGGCTCATCAAGCAAGGTGATAGGTGCGCGACTTGCCAGACTAATGATTATAGAAACCATGGACAGCATACCTGTAGATAGATTTCTATAAGGTTTTTTTATGTCTAAAGAAAAAAGCTCTGTAAGCTGCTTTGCAAGTTTCTCGTCCCAGTTAGGAAAAAACATTGCTGCAGATTTTAGAAAATCCTTAACCTTAAAGGTTTTAATATACTTGTTATTGTTTAGAAATAGGCCGATATAGCATATTTGACTTAAAGCATTGTTGTTTTCATATAAACTTTCTCCCCTTATACTTATAGAACCATTTGAAGGAAGTAACTGAGCAGCTAGTAGGTGCAACAGGGTTGTTTTGCCAGCACCATTACGCCCCAAAAGACCATAAATCTTATTTCCGTCAAAGGATAAATTAATATTTGCTAAAGCAGTTGTTGTACCAAATTTTTTTGTTAAATTATTTACCTCTATTGCTGATTTCATTATAACTTACTCCTTTCGTAATTTTCGATCATCAATATTACATCATCAGGCGAGATACTCAACTTTTTTGCCTCCAGTAAAGTTTTTATAACGTAGTCATTAAAAAATGATTCTCTTCGTTTTTGCCGTATGCTTTGCACAGCACCTTCGGCAACAAACATTCCAAGCCCTCTACGCTTAAATAGTATTCCTTCATCAACCAAAAGATTGATTCCTTTACCAGCTGTTGCTGGGTTGATGTGGTATATTTTTGCAATCTGATTTGTAGAGTAAGCCTGATCACCCTCTGCAAGTCTACCTGTCAGGATATCATCTTCAATACCTTCTGCTATCTGCAAATATATCGGTTTTGGATTTTCATTTGATAAGAGCACTTTCTCACCCCTGACGTCATTGGTTAGTTACTTATGTAATTAACTATACAACAGATTAAGTTATAAAGCAAGACCTATTATTGAAGTAAGATCTTAATTCAGGGGGAGATTATACTCCCCCTGAATTTTAGAGCTACGAATGAATGACTTAGTTGGCGTTGTACTCCCACTTACGCCAGTATAAGTTAATTCTTGGAATGGAATTTTACTTATACCAGTGCAACGCTAGAAGATGGGAGACTTACGCCAAGTTAGTCAGTTAAAAATATATTAAGCACTCGCTGATTTTACAGTTGGCAACAAGTGGTGCACTAATACAGGAATATGAGTACTAAATGTCGAAAGGTTTTTCGTTGAAAAAGTCTTTAAAACAAAGGTGAGATTCATGAAAAGAAGTCGTGGCCTACTAATAGCAAGTATACTAATGGTAGTTTTCATTATTCTGGTATCTGTTTTTTATGGTAATTACCGGAATACTATAAAAATAATTGAATCTGAATATGATTCAAAACACACTTTAGTTGAAGAAAGTATTTATAATACTATTAAACATGCGGACATGGTTGGTCAAATTATAGATGACGCATTAAATGAGCAAATGAAGGGTTATTCCTTGATAATGCTGGATAAATACAACCAAGACACAGACATATTAAACTGGGATTTAAAAGAATTAAAAAACCAGTTTAATGGTTTTGAAATATACATTATTAATCAGGACCTGACAGTAGTTAAGACAACTTTTGAGGTAGACCTTGGACTTGATTTTAAAGAGTTTCCTAGTTTTAGTAGATTACTTGATAATCGCTTGCAGGGTAATTCTTTTATAGCAGATGGACTAGATATATCTACAAATACTGGGGAATTAATGAAGTATAGCTACATGCCCACTCCTGATCATAAATACCTTTTACAGTTGAGCGTAAATATAAATAGAAGGTTTCCTGTAATGAATGATGTTGATATTTTTTCTGTCGCAAATGGTTTGCAGAATCAGTATCCATCTGTAGAGGAAGTATCTATCTTCAAAATGAATGTTTCTGGGAATGGTATCTTAAAAATATCAAAAAACAAGCCATTTTATAGTACTGTTAGAGATGAGCAGAAAGAGATCCTTATTCAAAAAGCATTGGATTCTAGAGAAATTCAGAAGAATACTCTTTCAAGTGAAGGTTCAGAAATAAAATATACTGAAAAATATATACCTTATATTAATCATCAGCAGGATGGAAAATCTAGTTGGTGGAATTCTCATGTAATTGAAATTAAATACAATGGTGGCATAATGCTTAACTATATTAGCAAGGAGAGGAACTTCTTTTTGCGAAGTATATGGGCAATTTCAATAGTTTATTTTGTACTTGCCTTTACTGTATTATATTTGATTTATAAGTTGGAATATATGGCTTATTACGATCATCTCACAAACTTACCAAACAGAAAGCTATTTGAAGAGTATATTAAGCAAAAGGTATTGGATACAAAAAGAAGCAAGACAAAATTAGTGGTTCTATATCTTGATCTTAATAACTTTAAAAAAATAAATGATCAACATGGTCACAATGTTGGGGATAAATTACTTCAAGAAGTTGCTCGTGGTCTCAAAAACAATTTAAGAGAATCGGATATCATTTCAAGGTTAGGCGGAGATGAATTTACTATTTTGTTATCAGGTATACAAACCTCAGATGATGCTTTAAGAGTTGTCCAAAAAGTTAGTGATTTTTTTAGTGGTCCAATATATGTAGATGGGCATGAACTTAATATAAAATCAAGCATTGGAGTTAGTATTTACCCAGATGACAGTAGCAAACCTGAAATACTAATGCAAAAAGCTGACCTAGCAATGTATCAGGCTAAGAATCAGGGTCTTGATTACATGGTTTATACCAACGAGATTGAATAGAAGGGCTAAAGAAAAAATTAGCCCTTTAACCCCTTAAGCATTTCCTCCATCAATGATATCCTTTGCTTTTCATCTTCAATGATTGTTGCGACAGATTGCTCTAGTACTCTTAATTGGCGTTCGTCAAAGGCGTTAATTATTTGTTCAAGCCTTAGCTTTTTATCATTTACATGGAAAAGGGTTACTTCATCACCAGTTTTTATGTCTGCGGTATTAGCTTCATCTGTGTCCAGGTGAATTTCTGTATGGGTATTTTCAGGAGCTATTCTAACCACAACAAAGTCAAAAACCAAGCTGCGTTTACCTTGAACAACAACCATTGCATAGTCTTTATGCTTAAACCCAAACTCCTCAGCATCTCTCTCGGTCATATGTATATGCCTTTGAGCTACTATTAATCCATCTTTTAATATCACACTTCCGTTAGGACCTATTAAGGTTGCACTTCCAGAACCTTCTAAATCCCCCGACAATCTGGTGGGTGGGTTTAACCCAAGTTTAATGGCATCTGTTTTCGACAGCTCTACCTGGGTATGCTCCCTAGGAGGGCCAATGATTGCTATATTTTCCACCTTTCCCTTTGGGCCCTCCACCGTTATGCGTTCTTTACAAATATACTGGGTAGCAAT
Source organism: Desulfitibacter sp. BRH_c19 (assembly GCA_001515945.1). Classification (NCBI taxonomy): domain Bacteria; kingdom Bacillati; phylum Bacillota; class Clostridia; order Neomoorellales; family Desulfitibacteraceae; genus Desulfitibacter; species Desulfitibacter sp. BRH_c19. Next base: position 45,036 of record LOER01000030.1, on the reverse strand, counting down.
GGACAAGTAGCGCACAGGAGTCAATTCGTACCCTACGCCAAATAAGAGCTCCATATCCTCTATTGATAAATGTATGTGTCTGGCTGAAACACCAACTGTAATTTTCATCGTTACCTCCTTGATTTCTCTACTTTAATATATTTTAACCTATCCGTAGCGATAGTAAATACTGGATTATTAGTATTCGATAATATTATGGTTTATATCTATAGTTAAAGGCGTAATCTTTTATTCTAGGAATAAAAATGAAGGTATTAGATAGCAAAAAACGAAATAAAAATTATTGTTAAAAAAATAATGGACAGGGGGATGATAACTATAGTTGCACAATTTCGAGTATAAGTCAAATATTTATAATACTGAGAAAGGAATGGTATAAATGCTTGAATTATTAAAAACACGAAGAAGCATAAGAAAATATCAAAAGAGAGAGGTTGAAAGAGAAAAGCTTGATATCATATTAAAAAGTGCTCTATTATCCCCATCTTCTAGAGGAAGGAAACCTTGGGAGTTTATTGTGGTAAGTAACCCCGAGGTCTTAGGCAAATTATCTCAATGCAGAGAGCATAGTTCTCGTTTCTTAGCAGGGGCTCCCCTGGGGATAGTTGTTGTAGCTGATCCTACAGAATGTGATGTTTGGATTGAGGATACTTCCATTGCGGCCATTATCATTCAGCTTACCTCCCACTCAATTGGCCTTGGTTCTTGTTGGATACAGGTTAGAGAAAGAATGCATTCTGAAATTAAAAAAGCCGAAGATTTTATCAAGGAGGTTTTAGAAATACCAGAAAAATACAGCGTGGAGTGTATTATTGGCATTGGCTATATTGGGGAAGATAAAGAATCCCACTATATGGATACTTTACCAAGTCATAAAATTCATTATGATAAATATTAAGATCTTGTATTTATAGGGAAATTGAATATCAAATATTGTTGATCAGACCAACAATACTACTAAAGAGGTGAGTTAATTATGAAAAAAGTAGCTTTTGTGTGTATTCACAATTCTTGTCGTTCTCAAATGGCTGAAGGATGGGGCAAGAAGTTGGGAGAAGGATTGATAGAAGCATATTCTGCTGGTACTGAAAACTATCCTGAAGTAAAGCCTCTTGCTGTGGAGGTTATGGAAGAAGCCGGAGTTGATATGAGTGGACATTATCCCAAACTATTAGCTGACATTCCAAAAAAAATTGATGTTCTAATAACGATGGGCTGTAACGTTGAATGTCCGTATATACCTTGTAGGTACAGAGAAGACTGGGGTTTAACTGACCCTTCTGGTGGCCCAATTGAAGATTATAGAAACACTCGAGATATTATTGAGGAAAAGGTTAAGTATTTATTAGAACGAATAGAAAAAGATATTTTATAGTCCTAATAATCATAGATTTCTTGGTTGACAAAAGGCGTATAGCATAATATCATACTATATATGAGTATAAACGAATATATACATGTTCACTTAAGGTGGTAAAGATGAAAATTTCTATTGAGCCTGCAGCAATGGAGTATATTAAGAAAAATGGAGGTGCTGTTTATTTAGCGTATCGTACTGCCGGGGGTGGATGCTGCGGTGGCAAGGGTATTTTAATTCCGGATATTTTTTTAGGAATTCCCAAGGGAGAGCCAAGCCATTATGAAATTAAATGTATCTTTGATATATCAGTATATTACAGTAATGACATAAAAGCTTTAAAAGAACTAAGAATTAATTTGGAATCATTTTTAGGGCTTAAGAAATTATCAATAATAGGAATTGAATAAAAAATATGGTATAGGGAGGATAAAGACTATGAGTACTGAATCAGCGGCAGAAAAAGCTAGGGATTTAGGGTTTTTTGAAAGGTATTTAACAGTCTGGGTCTTGCTGTGCATGGGCATAGGAATAGGTTTAGGTGCTCTATTTCCAGAAGCAGCTGAAGTTATTAATAGCTTAGCAATAGAACAGGTTAACATACCAATTGCAATACTTTTATTTTTTATGATGTACCCAATTATGGTACAAATTGATTTTAGACAGGTTGTAGAGGCTGGGAAAACTCCTAAACCTGTCGCATTAACTTTAATAGTTAACTGGGCAATCAAACCATTTACGATGGTGTTTTTTGCGTGGCTATTCATGAGGGTTATCTTTGCACCATTTATTCCTGAAAATATGGCCGATGAATATATGGCAGGGATGATTTTGCTTGGTATTGCACCATGTACTGCAATGGTTCTAGTTTGGAGTTACTTAGCTCGGGCTAATATGGGGCATACCCTTGTTATGGTGGCAGTAAATTCATTAGCAATGTTATTTCTATTTGCTCCCCTTGGAAGCTTCTTATTAGGTATAAGTGATATTGTAATTCCATTTGCGACGTTAGCATTATCTATCCTATTTTATGTAGGTATTGCGTTAGTAGCAGGATATTTTACAAGGACTCAATTAATAAAATCTAGAGGTATAGAATGGTATGAAAGTGTATTTCTAAAATATACTGGAAAGATATCTATGACAGCTTTACTTCTTACATTGGTCACCTTATTTATGTTGCAAGGTTCTGTAATATTGAGCCAACCCCTAGTTATATTAATGATTGCTGTCCCACTTACAATTCAAACCTTCTTTATATTTTTTATAACCTACGGAGCAGCTAAAGCATTAAAGCTAACCTATGAAGATGCAGCACCATCCGCAATGATTGGTGCCAGCAATCACTTTGAAGTAGCTATTGCAACAGCAGCAACTCTCTTTGGAATTGCATCTGGTGCATCCTTGGCGACAGTTGTAGGTGTATTGATTGAGGTCCCTGTTATGCTTATCCTAGTTAGAATTTGCTTAAGGACAAAGCATTGGTTCCCAAGAAAATGGGCAAAGTAAAAAGGTAAGTGGAGGTGGATTATCTTGGAACTGGTACAAATAATAAAGGCATTAGCTGATGAAACAAGGCTAAGAATATTAAATCTATTAAATCAAGAGAAACTATGTGTATGTGAGATAGAGTACCTTCTAGAAATAAATCAATCAAATGCCTCAAGACATTTGAATAAACTATGGATGTTAAAGCTCATAACCAATGAAAAAAAAGCCCAATGGGTGTATTACAAGATAAATCAAGACATATTAAAAAAACATGCTTTTATTAAGGAAATATTAGGCAAGGACTTTAATAAAGAAGTGCAATTCATAAAAGACAATGAAAAGCTTAAAGACTACAAAAAAAGTGGCTTAAACTGTGAAAGCATTAAAGAAATGATGTGTTCAAAGAGTGCTACTCAATAAAATGAAACTTCATAAATATATATATAACATAACAGATAATAAAAAATAAAAAAATGACTCTAATTGACCCTTTCATGAGTAGAAATTACTTGTTTAAAATGGAGGAATTAAAGATAATGAAACTAGAATTTTTTGAACCACCAATGTGCTGTTCCACAGGTATTTGTGGTCCTAGTGTAGATGAGACTCTTGTAAAATTAAAAGAGAATATAGATTATTTAAAGAAGAAATATAACGGGCTTGGGATATCTAATGAATAGATTTAGCGGTTTTGGTGCATACCTAAATAATAATATTTCAGAAGGTGATATATATGTGCCCAGAAGAATTATGGAACACTTATAGTTCAAAGCTTAAGGCCTATATAATGAGACATATTTCAGATAATTATGAAGCAGAAGATATACTTCAGGAAGTAGGCATTCGCGTACAAAAAAATGCAAGTAAAATTAAGAATATAACGAATATCGAAGCCTGGTTATATCGAATAACAAAAAATCTTATAATAGACCATTTTAGGGGAGCAAATAAGTACTCATTGATTGAGAATGTTGATGAAGTATTTATCCCAGTTGCCTTAGAACACGAGAATTACAATAAAGAAACTGCAGATTGCTTGCTAAAGCTTGTTGAATATTTACCTGCAATATATAAAGAAGCAATAATAGAATGCGACTATAAGGGTAAGAAGCAAAGCATATTAGGTCAAAAATGGGGTTTAAGCAATTCGGGAAGTAAAGCTAGAGTTCAGCGAGCCCGAAAGAATTTAAAAGCTGTGCTTCTTAGTTGCTGTGAAGTAAAATCAGACAATGCAGGAAATATAATAGAGTTTCATAATAAAGACAATGTCAAAACTGAATTTTCATGTATAAAATGTTAAAAAAGTGAGTCCTTTTGCTAAAGCCTCCGTCTTACTATATAGAAACACTTTTAAATAATATAAATATGGGGGTATGAAAATGAAAACACTTAAAATTGAATGGAAGCACCTTGATATGGAAGGGGAGACTTGCAACCGTTGTTATGATACGGGTGAAAATCTTAATCAGGAAGTAAAAAGATTAAACAGATCCTTGCAACCACAGGGTATTGAGGTAGAATGGTTCGAGACCAAACTTGATGATACCCTAATTACTCAATCAAATACTATCCTCTTGAATGGAGTTCCCATAGAAGATATTTTGGATATAGAGGTATCAGAAAATTACTGTGATTCCTGTACAACTCTGCTTGGAAGTGAAACCTACTGTCGAACAGTAAAGTATGATGGTAATGAATATGAAGATATCCCTGCAAAGGCTATCCGTGAGGCGGTACTTAAGGTATTAAATTTAGAAGAAGTAAAGGCACCAGTAGAAAATTCTGGTTGCGGGTGTAACAAGGGTTGTTGTTAATGCAAAATAAATAGGGTAATGATTAAATTGGGCAGGTAGAGTATACCTGCCTATTTTTTTTATCATAGCAACATTATCAGGTGTGCTATTTTCAGTTTTGAATTCCTAACGACCTATCAGAATAGATATTTACTTTTTTAGCTCCAGAGGCATATACATATTTATTAAGAAATAATTCTAATTAGACAAATATAAGAAAATCCAGGTAAGGATGATTGCTAGACAAACATAGAATTTTGAAACATTGATATATGGGGGTAAATACGTGTTCATAAAAAATGAAATAGAACTACAATCTATAATAAAAGATGGCAGGTCAATTGAAGTTGAGTTAAAAACTAAGGTGCCTCCTATTGAAGAGTTAGCGCGAACTGTTGCTGCCTTTGCTAATACACAAGGTGGTGTTATATTATTTGGAGTGGGTGAAAATGGGCACATATATGACACTCCCAATGGTAGTGTAGGAAAAGTTGTTGAAGGAGCGAAAAGGCTCTTATCACCTGTTCCTCCCCTAGAACTTACTGAGATATATTATGATGGTAAAAGGATATCTGAACTCTTTGTTAAACCAACTGTCCAAGGTCCTGTCTTAATAAAAGGAGCAGCATTAAAGCGTGTTGGTTCACAAATTCAGCCAGCTGATAAGGAAAGAATAATATCATTGCTTTCACTAAAAGGTTTACCCCAAGAAGAATTGATGACAATACTTGAAACATTGGCTGAAGCAGTTTCTAAACAAACCATTGAGATTGAAAGACTGCGTAAGCAACAAGAACTTGAGAACAAATGGACAGCGAGATTAGGTGCATGGATCTGGAGTGGCATAATAGGGGCAATCATTGGATATATCTTTGGATTATTTTTCATATAATGTAAATTTAACTAAACAGCTACAAATATGGAGAATGAAGGAAAATGTAGAATATTGACTACTTTAAACCAGCACTTATGTTACTGTTAGCCTTGGTGTAACAAGCATTATCTCTAATAAAAACTCCTTGCCAAAAGACTTAATTCTGGCGGCAGATAAAGCCTTATATTTCGCAAAATCTGCAGGAAAAAACCAGGTAAAGCTGTATGGTACTGAAATATAAATTCCTGTTTTTTATTCTAGTTCAAGGTACATTTCATACCATACAGAACCCCCGTGTTGAGATATGGATATTCCCTTATCTATAAACCCAAATTGCTCATAATATTTTCTTAATGGTTCCTTGCAGGTAAGCAAAATAGTATTTCTACGATCCTTTCTTGCTACTTCGATAAAATGCTTCATTAATTCTTTAGCGTAACCTTTCCTTTGATATTTGGGATGTACATCCAGGCCAAAGATAACTAATTTTTTACCGGTAGGCATATGAAGATCCATGGTCTTGAAAAAGTCATCCTCTACATGGTTGCTATTGGTTAATCCCCCATTAATAAACCCTATGACTTCATTATCTAATTCAGCTACAAAAAAGCCTTTTGGAAAAATTGCAATTCTTTTTTTTAATACGCTCCTTGGTGCTGCTTCTGTAGCTGGAAAACAAGTGGCTTCTATATGGGCAATTGAATCCAGATCCTCTGGCAAAGCATTTCTTATTTTTAGGTTAATCAATTTAAGCACCCCCCCTCTAAAACCATTATAATATAAAATAGATTATGATCAGCTAAGACCCTACTGCAAGCAATGTGAAATACATTGCGTTATGATATAATTATTTTGCTATAATTTCAGTATTTTTGTAAGGAGGTAGATTGCTAATGACAATTGATGTGAAGCTTGCCTCGATACGAAAATTAAAGTTTATGGATAATATTGATCTATTTAAGTGCCCAGTATGTGGACAGGAAATGAAGTTTCATAATTATAACACATTAACCTGTATAGACAACCATTCCTTTGATTTGGCAAAAAAAGGATATGTAAACCTGTTATTAAATTCTGTTAAAACGGAATATGGCAAGCAGATGTTTGAATCAAGAAAAGTGGTATCTGATAAGGGATTCTTTGATACCATGATTGATAGGGTAAGTAATATGCTTGCGGAAGAAATATCTAAAATGCTTTTTACCGATGTCAAGATCTTAGATGCTGGATGCGGAGAAGGAACTCATTTGGCGCAAGTCTTAAAAAACCTTAAGAAGCGAACCTGTGTTAATTTACAAGGTATTGGTCTTGATATTTCCAAAGAAGGGATACAGATTGCTGCTAAGAACTATCATGAAATTATCTGGTGTGTTGCAGATTTAGCTAGAATTCCTGTTAGGGATAGACAATTTAACATTGTTCTAAATATTCTTTCTCCTGCTAATTATAAAGAGTTTAATAGGATTTTGCGTGATGATGGTATACTCGTTAAAGTAGTACCTGGAAGCAGTTATCTTAAAGAATTACGAAACATTTTTTACGAGGATGATAAAAAAGCATATTCAAATGAGGAAGTCATAAACCACCTTGCTAATAACTTTAACATTTTAGACATTCATGATGTATCATATGAGTTTGAAATTAACAAAGAAGAGGAACTAGAAAGTATTATTAAAATGACCCCGTTATCATGGGGGGTCACAAAGGAAAGGATTTTAAAAGCCTTCAATGAAATAAATAAAATAACTGTAGATTTGCAAATTGTTTTTGGTTCCAGAGTTGCCACTAAACCTTAAGGCACTTACCTGCTCAACAGTTTGATTTGTGTCATATGGAACTTATTTGTATATCTATGATATAATAATATGGCTTAATGTTGTATTTTAATAAGACATCGAGGAGGGGGGAGACGATGCTAAATCAATTATTTTCCTGGAGAAATATGTACAGGGATATAGGATTGTTTTCTATAGGCATATTCATTAAGCTTTTAATAATACACAATTTAATGGGCATTAGTGATGGTTTTTGGTTAATTAATGCTAAAAACTTCTTGGCAGTAATTGCAATCTATTGTTTAGCAAGTTTAGCTAGTAATAGAATGCGTATGTTTTTAGCAATAAATATGATTTTATCTTCTATAATTTGCATTGATATTATATATTATAATTATTTCTTTACATTAGCACCTGCACATAGTGTATTTCAGGTAGGGCAGTTGGGAACTGTGTCTGCAAGTATTTTTTCCCAACTACGACTACAGTATTTATTGTTTTTTACAGATACTATCTTATTGTGGAGATATTACAAAAGCTACAGTAAGGAAAAAGGTAAAGAGGTAATTATTCCTAATCAAAAGGCAAAACTAATAATTGTATTGGTATTTTTCATATTGACCCTCTCAACACTAGGATTGAATTACAAAACAGCTAAGGATACTGAAGGTAACTACACCCCACATAATTTAGGGGTTATAAATTATCATTTATATGATATTGTAAACCTATTTACCAAAAGTACTTTAGATAATGATAATGCAGAGGCACTAGCTGAAGTAATTACAAGTGATAGTGTACCTAAAACAGGATTTAGAATAGCAGAAGATAAAAACGTTATAGTAATTCAAGCAGAATCGGTGCAGAGCTTTGTGATTAATCGAGAAATCGACGGGCAAATGATAACGCCTGTGTTAAATGAGCTTATTAAGAATGATAGTACGTATTTTAGCCGATTTTATGAGCAGGCAGGTTGGGGCAACACCTCTGATGCTGAATTTGTATCACATAATGGATTTTATCCATCCACCAAAAACTTTAGCTATAAATTGTATGAGGAAAATGATTTTATCACATTACCAATGTTATTAAAAGAAAGGGACTATAGCACTATAGCTTTTCATGGTAATGTGCCAGATTTTTGGAATCGGAGCACTATATATCCATCACAAGGCTTAGATAAGTTCATTAGTTTGGAAGACTTTGAACAAGATGAATTGATCGGTATTGGTTTAAGCGATGGATCACTTTTTAGACAATCTATTCACTATTTACAAGAGCTTACAAATCCATTCTATGCATTTTATATAACTTTAACTTCTCACCATCCATTTACTATGGAAGAGCAATATAAAGGTTTAAATATAAGTGGACCCTATAAAGATACAGTATTAGAGGACTATTTACAGACAATACATTATTTAGACAAAGAAATAGGTAATTTCATTGAAATGTTAAAAGAGGAAGGCCTGTATGAAGATTCAATTATTGTTATCTATGGGGACCATCAAGGATTAGACATGCGAAATGAAGAAATTAATGATCTTTTGTCTTCTTTCTTAGGAAAAAGCTATCAAGAAGATGAAATGTTTCGTGTACCATTAATTATCCATATGGAGAATAGTACTCTGCCAAAAGAGATAAGTACTGCTGGCGGGCAAATTGACTTTACCCCAACCATAGGGAATTTGTTGGGAGTAAAGATAGAACCGGATAAAATATTAGGTAAAGATTTATTAAATATAGAGCAGGGCTTTGTAGCAAAGCAGGTACATGTAGCGAGAGGTTCTTTTATTGATGATGAAAAAATATTTATTATGTCCAATGATGGTATTTTTGAAAATAGCATAGCATGGAATATACAAACGCGCGAAGCTGTTGACATAGAAGAATGTAGAGCAGGATATGAAAGAGCTTTAGCAGAGGTTAACTTATCAGAGTATATCTTGGAAAATAATTTAATATCTATGGTAAAAGAAAAAGGTTTAGAATATATTATTGATAATCGTAACCAGAATAAAGAGTAACCTTTATACCTCAGTCAGAACAGCTTTGATAGACTTTTAGGCTGTTCTGATTTTAGTTAGCCAACAATTACTTCAAAGACTTCCTAATAAGGAGGTTTTTTTATACAAAAGGTATTGTAAAAAGGTTAAATATGAATTAAAATGGATACATAGATTATCTATGCATAGGGTAACAATATATAGATTAACAATGCATATATTAAACTTGAGGGGGTTATAAGGTGAAAGTCAGCAAGGAAATGTTAAAAGGAAGCACCGTAATATTAGTGCTAAGCTTATTAGAGCAAGAAGCTATGTACGGGTATCAGATGACAAAGGAAATTGAAAAGAAATCTAGTGGAGTATTTACCTTTAAAGAAGGAACTCTTTATCCTATTTTACACTCACTAGAAGCAGATGGTATCATTGAGTCTTATTGGTCAGGAAGTGAAGGCAGTCGTCAAAGGAAATATTATCAGATTACTAGTACAGGAAAAAAGCATCTTAAAGAAAAACAGAAGGAATGGGTAACTTTTCGTTCAGCAGTTGATAAGGTTATAACTGGGGAGGCTTATGTATTATGCTAAAGGATAATGAAAAGGTTCAATCATATCTCAATAGTGTATGCTCAGAAATAAGGCTCCGTGAGGCGCATGAGGAAATAAGACTAGAGCTTTTATGCCATATTCAAGAAGTAGTTGAAGAGTATATTTCTCAAGGCTTGTCTAAAGATGATGCAGTTAACAAGGCAATTGCTGTTATGGGGGATTCATCTATTGTAGGACAACAACTAGATGAGGTACATAAGCCTAAGCCAGAATGGAGTGTTCTAATATTGAGCAGCTTGTTTGTATCCTTAGGGTTAATGGTAATGTATTTTATGGATAGGCAGGGGTTATCTGGTTTTTCCCTATTTGAAAGGACTTTAAGCTACACTATACTTGGAACAGTTATAGTAGTGGGTATTTATTTCTTCGACTATAGAAAGCTAGAGAACTATTCTAAGCATATTTATATAGGTGCTACTCTACTGTTACTCTTCACATTTTTTACAAATCCACTAATTAACGGCAATCGTTGGTTTATTATAGGAGGAATAAGTCTAGACGTCGTAAGTATAATGCCAGTAATATTTGTAATAGCTTTAGCAGGGCTTTTAAATAATAGGAATTGGCGAGACTACAAGAAGTTCATACACGGAATATTATTATGTGCAATACCATTGGTTTTGATAGTGTTTAATGGATCATCATTAGTTTCTGCAGCCATTTATTCCTTAGCATGCATTGTACTCTTAATTGTTTCTGGAGTTGGATATAGGGTCACTATATTCCTGTTTAGCGCTATGATAGCTATAATTGCCTTGCCCATCATAAACAATCCATATATGTTTCAAAGACTGTTTGCATTTATCAACCCTCATGCAGATCCACATGGAAGTGGTTATTTGAATATACAGTTGAGCAATTTAATTGATTCTGCGGGTTTTTATGGACAGGGATTCACATTAGAGCCGAGAATTATACCTGAGCTGCATACAGATTTTATTTTTGCTTATATGACTTTCACTTTTGGTTGGATTGTTGCGATAGTAATTGTAGCTATGATTGTAGCGTTTCTAGTAAGAATCGCTCGTATAGCAACTATTGTTAAATATAGTTATGCTAAGCTATTAGTAAGTGGATTTATTGCAATCTTTTCTATGCAGTTTTTATGGTATATATCCATGAATCTAGGACTTGCTCCAATAACTGACGTCAGTCTACCTTTAATAAGCTATGGGGGCTCACAGTTAATCATTAATGCATTAGCAGTTGGTGCAATTCTTAGCATATATAGAAGAAGAAACTTATCCAAAGTCCCTAATTAACTATTTTGAACCCTTGTGAAATTACAGGGGTCTTTCTTAATTCCTCACATCTACATGGCAATCCCAACAGAATAGTATTCTCCAAAGAAGAGAATCTATAAATAAATAACCCTTTATCCATTTCTAGGATAAAGGGTTTGAGATGATGTACGGCACCTATTCTGTTGGTGTTTCTACTTTGCTGTCAGGGTTCATCTGTTCAAGCTCATCTATAGGATAGGTAGTGTCTCTAATGGGAGCTACTTCTGGAATTTCCAGAGTGTTTTTATGATCTATTTTATCTAACCCATGGGCCTTCCATAATTTGTTTGAGAGAGTGTATAAAGTATCGCCTATATAGAGAATTCTGGCAATATTCTTGTTGCTGTCATACCAATATCGACCTGCTTTTAGATAATCGTCATTAGATAAATGAGTAACTTTACCCTTAAGCTTAAATCCTGTTTCAGTATCAATGTGGTACACATAGGCTCCCTGGAAAGCAAACTCTCCATATGGCGGTACCTCTTTATAGCTAGTATCTTTGCTTTGGGTTACTTCCATAACCGTGACAGGAAAGGCAAGGAGGTTTTTGTCTCTAGAGAAAAGCAATGCCTTATGGTTTCTAAGAAGTTCTGATTCAGTTCCCCTGTCTCCAATCATTTCTACAAACTTTTCTTTAGGATTATTAACATCAGTTACATCAAATATTGCCATTTTCATACCCAGATAATAGGCCATATTGTCTACTTCTACGGCGTCTTTGCCAAAACCAATTATGTGGTTTTCATCGTAGGGATGCAAGTAGTCACTATAGCCAGGGATTTTTAAGGCACCTAATATTGATGGTTTCTCAGGATCCTTTAAATCTATCACAAATAACGGGTCAACAGTTTTAAAGGTAACCATATAACCCCTGTCACCCATGAAACGAACGGAATAGATGGTTTCTCCTGGAGCTATATCTTCAACTTGGCCTACTACATTTAGAGCATCATCCAATATATATATGTTATTTTTTGAGGTCTGCTCATCTGTACGCCATATATCCCCTACTGTTGTAGCCATACGGAAGTAACCATTATGCTCATCCATGGAAAACTGATTCAAAAGGGAACCTGGTACCTTACCTTTTCCATTATAATCAACACTACCTTGATTTAATGCAAAGTTATAAACCAGAGTGCTTCTGTTATCTATTCGAGTTTTATTATCGAAGCCATACTGAGTGACTGCCACATAGAGGTTACGTAGTGATGCGTAAATGTTTTGCCCCGAGCCTAAGAAAGTTGAAACTTCAGCCTGCTTATTAGGTTGATCTAGATCAAGGCCCGCAACTAACAAATAATTGGGCTCAACTGAACCGGGAAAATAGCGGATATTTTCATAATCAATATCTATATATTCATCATTTTTAGCTGTATCTCTATACATTGGCTTTTCAAGCTCTTGACCCTGTTCAAGTATATAATAGTTAATATGTTTATTAGCAACTAAATAAAGAGCTGTGCCAATTTTTCTAGAAGATACGTACTGCCCATCTAATTCAACCTCTCTAACAAGCTTAATGTCTTTTTTATCTGAAATATTATAAATCATGGCCTTTACAGTATTTCGGTAACCATGGCCTGGCATAATATCTGGTGCGATTCTTTTCTCCATGGTGGCCCTGGGCATTGGATAATAATGGTCAGACGCCCCGATAACCACCAAAAATCTTTCATCAAGGTACAGTTCCATTGGGGTAAAGGGCTGACTAGTCAAGTCTATAGTATGTACAAGCTTCATGTCCTGCGCAGGAAAGGCTTTAGCAATGACAATACGCTGATTGTTTACCTGGTAAATATATTCTCCGTCAGTTTTTACCATATCTCCTTCATCCACACCTTGAACCTGGACGTTAGTTGCAGAGTAGTCAGCATTATCCATAGCTGATTCAGCACCATCTGCTGTTTTCATTGCTTGTGCTTCCTCCATTGGAGCAGATCCAGTCAATGCTATGCGAAGTCCAGAGTATATCCCATTGTTTACCTCTACCTGCTTTAGAAGCTCCTCTAGCATTTCTTTAGACCCTAGTACAGGGAGGTCACTTATTTGCATGTTAATGTAGACAGAGGAGCTTTCCTTTTGCCACTTCACATCTGCTCCAAAGGCTTCACCTATGAACCTTAAGGGGACAAGGGTACTGCTTCCAACAATTTGGGATGCCACATCAAGGTTAATAGCTTTACCATTTTTACTAGCAGATTTTGTACCAATGTGCAGAGTTACTATATCATCACCTCTAGTTGCTGTAACTACTTGTTGCTTTTCATCCCATACTACAACTGCATCCATTGACTCAAAGATTTCTCTTAGTGGAACAAGGGTTCTCTCGTCAATAATTTCTGGTGAATTCTTGAAGGCTAACTGCTTACCATCTAAGTAAACATTAATTTCTTCTCCCGAAGCCTTTCCAGTACCTGTAAAAACAGTTGGTATCAAGAAAAAGGCTAAGATGAATGATAGAATGGCAATAAAGCAAATATTCTTATTTTTCATAAGTAACACCCCGATTTTTTATTTTTTTACCAAAGTTAGTTACTTCATTAGACGACCATTAGTTGGTGATTGTTCCAGCGTAATTTATAACAAAATTTTTGATAAGAATTGGATTGAAGGGTGCTTCTATTTGGTATAATAGGGGATATAAATTAATCTGGAAAATTTACCCTAGGGGGATTCAAAATGAGGTCCGGAATTATTGCGCTAATAATTAGCATATTGATGCTATTTTATATATTTTTGAATTATTATATAGGACTAAGGGGATGGCAGTTTTTAGGCAGGCATATAAATTTTATAAGTGGTAAATTCTATTGGTCTATCTTTTGGATAATAGCAATGTCATATTTTGTAGGTAGACTAGGTGATTCCTTTTTGCCTGTCCATAGTTCGAAGGTATTAAAAATCATTGGCTCCTATTGGTTGGCTGCCATGTTTTATTTTCTAATAGTGTTCTTAATTATTGATGTGCTACGTATTTTGAGTGGGTGGCTAAAGATTTCTATTCAGATGCCTTATTTAGGTAGCTTACCCCCGATAGTTGGTGGGATCATTATTCTGTTTCTAGTATCTGGTATAGTGTTATATGGTTCTTGGAATGCTCGTAATCCACGGATTGTAAAGTATGATATTACAATATCCAAAGAAGCTGGGAGGTATAATAGTTTAAGTGCTGTATTAATCTCAGACATTCATTTAGGAACTATAGTTGACAATAGCAGGTTGCAAAAGATGATTAAAATGGTAAATGAGTTGGAGCCTGACCTTATACTGCTGCCAGGAGATATTATAGATGAGGATGTGGAAGTTTTTGTGGAGCAACAGATGGTTGAGACGTTTTGCAGACTCAATTCTAGTCTTGGTACATATGCCGTATTAGGCAACCATGAGTATATTGGCGGTAATGCTGAGGATGCCGTTCGCTATATTCAAGAGGCTGGCATAGTTGTGCTTAGGGATAGCTACATTGAGTTAGATGGAAGTTTATACATCGTAGGCAGAGACGACAGAGCAGGTGCAAGATTTACAGGTCAGGGGCGTAAGGATCTTTCCGATATTTTAGAAGGAATAGATAAATCAAAGCCCATAATACTTCTAGACCACCAGCCTTTTAATCTAGAGGAAGCAAGGGAAGCAGGAGTAGATCTACAGGTGTCAGGACATACCCATCGAGGCCAATTATTTCCTAACCATCTTATAACACGAAAGCTTTTTGAAAATGATTGGGGATATTTGAAAAAGGACGACCTGCAAGTAATAGTATCAAGTGGGTATGGTACCTGGGGGCCTCCCATTAGAGTAGGAAATAAACCTGAGCTTGTTCATATAGAGATTACGTTTAAACAAAATTAAACCCATTTATTTTTGGCTGAATGAGTTCACTTTAGTTGGTTTTATTTGTTCTTAACTTATGTTGATATGATGCAAAAATGTATCCAATTACAAGACCTGAAAAATGACCTACAAAACTAATTTGGGGAACTAGAACCGTAAATACCATATTCATTAATACTAAGGGCAAAATTAAGCTGTTTGTCTGTCGACCCTGTTTTCGGGCCATTAGATCAAAATACAGTATAAACCCTAGTAGAGCAAAAATAGCTCCAGAAGCCCCAACTGAGAGGGTATTGGTAAATAATCCAGAAGAGACTGAAACCAATAGACCCGAGAGAAAGTAAAACAGTACAAAGGTTCTTTGTCCCAGTAATTGTTCTAGATATCCCCCAGCATGGAGAAGAATAACCATATTAAAGATAACATGCATTATTCCACTATGAATAAACATAGATGTCAAAAGGCGCCAGTATTCACCTGTTGCTAAAATATATGCAATTGGAGGCATACCTCCAAATATTATTAACTGGTTTTCAAATCTTAAAATAAAGCTTAAGACAAATATAGTTAGATTAATCCCAATGATAATCAATGTTACAGGTGCATTCTTTTTTAAATGATCTATAGAAACATTCCCACCAAAAACACCTGGATAGTATCCCACCTTAAAAAACACCCCTTCTTAAATGCTATATTTGGCAATAATATATTATGGATTTAATTTTATCAAACAATTCCTTTTTTATATAGTTTAAATAGGAATTTTATTTATTTACTTTAAAAAGCCTATCTTTAGGGAAAGATATATAACAAGAAGAGAGATGTAAATTACCAACTATTTAAGAAGAAAGATATTTCCATAAGGAAGTGCTTAATATGTTTTTTTGGGAAGGACAAGAAATTTTATCACTATTGCAATGGATACTAAGGGCAGGAGTTATCTCCTTGTGGTTACTTTTAATTGTAAAGGTCATGGGTCAGAGGTTAATAGGTAGATTAAACTTATTTGATTTTATAATAGCTATTACAATAGGTAGTGTTGCTGCAGGTCCGTTGAGTGATTCCCAAAGCGGTTTAATTGGTCCAATTCTAACAATGACTTTTCTTGGAGTATTCCATGTCTTAACAGCATATTTAGCGCTAAAGAATTCTAAAATTCGTCGTGTGGTTCAAGATGAACCAATTGTTCTTATCCAGAATGGTCGTTTGATTAGAGAAAAGATGTATAAAGCTCGATTCAACTTAGATGATGTTTTGTTTGCCCTTCGAGAGAAGAATATGCATAATCTTCATGATGTAGAATTTGCTATATTAGAATCAAATGGTCAATTAAGTGTTATTCCTAAATCTCAGATTAGACCTTTACAACCTAGAGATCTTGGTATTCCTACAAGCTATGAAGGAATGGCTACTGTCCTCATTGAAGATGGAAATATAATTCAAGATAACCTAAAAAGAAAAAATTTAGATGAAAATTGGTTAATTGCTGAATTAGAAAAACAAGACATACATAACCCTAATGATGTTATGGTAGCAATGCTAGATACACTTGGGAGACTGTACGTGAGCAAAAAAAATGAGGAATACATAGATAGTAGTTCACTATAAGGATGGCGTAATTCTATAAGGTACATATAAATTTGGTGTCCATATAACATGGATGCCTTTTATTATTTAATAATTTCTTAATATATTACTAAGTGTCATTTAATGTTTTCAGGCGAAAATGATATTAGTAATTAAGTTCTTAGGAGGAAAATAGAATGAAACAAAAATTTGTGCTTGAGGTCTCTAACCTTTGCAAGTCCTTTAGTGGAAAAAGGGTAATTGATGATCTTAGTTTTAAAGTAGAAACAGGGGATATTTATGGTTTTCTGGGACCTAATGGAGCTGGAAAAACAACCACTATTAGAATGATACTTAGCTTGATACATTTGGATAGGGGATATGTAAAAATTAATGGATATGACATTAAAAAGGATTTTAAGAATGCATACAAGAGTATAGGAGCGGTTGTAGAAACACCTAGGTTTTATGATTACCTTTCGGCATATGATAACCTAGTGCAAATCGCTAATTTACACTCTGAAATATCTAATAAAAGAATTACTCAGGTGCTTGAGATTGTTGGTTTAAAGGAAAGGTCCAAGGATAAAGTAAAGACTTTTTCCTTAGGTATGAAGCAGCGCTTAGGACTTGCCAGGGCTTTAATTAACAATCCCAAATTAGTCTTTCTAGATGAGCCAACAAATGGGTTAGACCCTCAAGGAATGATAGAAATTAGAAACATGATTAGTCAATTAGCTATAGAGCAAGGAATTACATTTTTTATAACTACTCATATGCTTCATGAAGTTGAACAAATTTGTAACAAGGTAGCCATTTTACAAAAAGGCAAGTTAATTACAGAGAGTTCGGTTAAGGAATTATTAAGCAAAGATACTGAATATCTGCAAATTCACACTAAGGAGATAGATAAAGCCTTACTGGTTTTAAAACAGGTTAGTTTTATAAATAGAATTGATAATGCTCCTTTTGGATTAAATGTAGAGGTAGATAAAGGCTTCTCTACTGAACTTAACAAACTATTAATTGAGAATAATATCGCAGTCCAGTATCTAATTCCTCAAAAGCAAACCTTAGAACAACTGTTTATAGAAGTTACAGGAGGTAAGAGCCATGTTTAATTTAATTAAAAATGAGATCTATAAGATATTTAAGACAAAGAAAATCTATGTGTTTATGCTGGTGATTTTTATCTATAATTTCCTTCCTGTATTAGAACAAGTTACAGGAGCTATAGAGGAAGCAGATGTAGTGATAAATGGTCAAAATATTGCTTTTTATATGTTAAACTTTATGATAACAAATATCATGCCAATTTTTATTATAGTATCTATCTCAGACATGATCACAGGTGAATATGTAAATGGAACTTTAATTTTGCCTTTAACACATTCTGTGTCTAGAATAAAATTACTGACAGCAAAAATAATAGCATTGTTTATACCATTAGCAATTTTGCTGCTATTTTCTCTAGTGTTGTCATATGCCTTGGGAACAGCAATATTTGGTTGGGGAGACCAGTTTATTTTTCAAGAAGTAGATCAGCCACTTCAATCAGCAGTAGTTTACTCGACCCAAGAAGGAATAATAGTTACCTTTGCTTCATATATGCTATCTATTTTTCCACTATTAGCCTTTGGAATGATGATAATGTTATTAGCATTACACTTTAACAGTAGTGGAGTAACGGTAGGTATATCAATAGGTTTACTAATATTTTTAAGTATCCTTGGGTCAGCGGTAGAAAGGTTGATGCCCTACCTAATTACTAATGGTTTTAGTTTGTTTAAAATTCTATATATCTCCCGGGATATGGGTGAGTTTATTGCAACTTCTATTGTAACGGCCGTTTATGCTATTGCGTTTTTCTTAGCTAGTGTTTATATTTTCAATAAAAAGGACTTAACATATTAATTCAGTAATATTTAATATAATCAAAAGAGTTTAATGAATAATTAGAGCATATTTGCTATAATTTAAAAAATGCTAATTATGAGGTATAAATGTGCAAGAGAAAATTTTAGTAGTTGAAGATGAAAAGGAAATTGCTGAGTTAATCAGAGATTATCTAAAACAAGAAGGTTTTGAAGTAGCCCTTGCTTATGATGGAAAGCAAGGGCTAGAAGTATATAAAAATACTAAGCCCACTTTGGCCATCTTAGATATAATGCTTCCCAAAATGGATGGACTAGAATTATGCAGGCTGATTAGGAATGAGTCTAGTATACCTATTTTAATCTTAAGTGCCAAGAAAACTGATATTGATAAGATCCTCGGATTAGGATTGGGAGCTGACGATTATGTAACTAAACCATTTAGTCCTGGTGAATTAGTTGCAAGGGTTAAGGCTCATATACGGCGATACACATTATTATCCTCACCTGCAGAGAATAAAAAAATCATTAAATATGATGATTTAGAAATAGACAGCGGTGGTTATAATGTCTATTTAAAAGGTAGCAAAGTTGAATTATCTGCTAAGGAATTTGAAGTTTTACATTATCTAGCTGTCAATCCTCAACAAGTTCTTACAAGAGAGCAAATCTTTGATCGTATATGGGGCTTTAACTCTTATGGAGATATAAATACAGTTACAGTTCATATTAGAAAAATAAGAGAAAAAATCGAGAAAGACCCATCAGAACCTCAATATCTTAAAACAGTATGGGGAGTAGGTTATAAGTTTAATGGGTAAAAAAACTATGAAACTAGGTATTCGTTCTAGATTGCTAATTACTTTTATACTTATTACAGTTCTTCCTATAGTAATTACCTTGGGAGGACTTGGGCTTGCATTAAAGTATTATTCTACACAAATAGAAATGAGTGCTGTGGATAATCTGATAGAGGCTAATGAAATAATTAAGAATGAAATTCAAGAAAGTTTTGCAGAAATAAATTATTATGATACTTTCCACAAGGAAATTCAACCTTCCTTGGAAAAGTACAATTTAAACCTTCAAGTTGTGGATCTTTCGGGGAAGCTACTTTATGATTCTACAGATAGGGCATCTTCGCTAAAGAGGGTAGAGATAGATGAAATAAAAGATATCCAATATCTTAGTAGCCAACTTTTTATCTTAAATACGCCAATTTTTTATAACAATGAAAAAGTTGCAGATGCTATAATAAGGGGTGACCCAGATCAACCACCATTTAATAACCTCTCAAAAGTTATTCAAATAATCATTATTAGTATAGTTTTAGGGATACTATCATTTATAGGTATTGTTATTTTGTCCACCTGGTACATAGCGGGAAGCATTCTCAAACCTTTAAGAGAGTTGAACTTAGCAACTGAGAATATTGCAAAGGGAAATTTGGATTATGAAATTAAACATATGAGTGAAGATGAATTAGGTAAGTTCTGTAGTACATTTGATTTAATGCGAAAAAAGCTTAAAGAATCTTTAATTAGACAAACCGCCCATGAAAAATCTCGACAGGAAATGATAGCAAGCATTTCCCATGATCTTCGTACTCCTATTTCCTCTGTTAAGGGTTATGTTGAAGGACTTCTAGATGGAGTTGCTAATGATGAAGAAATGTTTAAGCGTTATTTATCAGTAATTAAGAACAAGACAGATCAACTAGATCGACTAATAGATGACCTAGCTCAGTTTTCCAAGCTTGAATTAGATAATCTTGATATCAATGCTGTTCAAGTAGATAGCCAGGAGTTTTTTGAAAGTCTCTTGAGTATTTATAGGGTGGATTTTGAAAACTCTCCTGGAGTATTTTATAGTGAAAATCAAATTCCATCTGCAGCAATTATGGCTGATAAACTTAGGATAGAACAGGTATTGAATAACCTCATTGAAAATGCTAAAAGATACATACCAGTAGATGATGGGTATATAAAGGTTAAGATAGAGGAAAAAGAAAACAATATAATAGTGGCAATAAGAGACAATGGTACAGGTATATCTAGCGAAAACCTTCCATATATTTTTGATCGGTTTTATCGTGGTGAAAAATCCCGTTCTAGAGAATATGGAGGCTCAGGGCTTGGCCTAGCTATATGCAAATACATTATTGAAGCCCATGGTGGGCAGATATGGGCAGAGAGTACTTTAGGTAAGGGGAGTGTTTTCTACTTCTCATTACCAATAGCTGAGTTTAGAGTATAACAGGGTTATGTAAGCAATTAAGAACATATAAATAATTATTTTAAAGGAGGATATTTTCATGTCTATGCTAGAAAAAAGTTGTAATGAGTTTTTGGAAGAATTAGCTTCTAAAGCTGCCGTACCAGGCGGTGGCGGTGCAGCAGCCTGTGGTGGGGCCATTGGGATGGCATTATCTAATATGGTTGGGAATCTAACAGTTGGCAAAAAGAAATATGCAGATGTACAAGAAGAAGTAATTAATCTAATAGAAAAAGGTGGCAAAGTAATTGAGGAGTTAAAGGCTCTAGTAGATAAGGATGCAGAGGTTTTCGAGCCATTGTCAAAGGCATATGGTTTACCCAAGGACACACCTGAACAAGTTAAAATTAAGGAAGAAACTTTAGAGGAATGCTCAAAAGTTGCTTGCTCTGTACCAATGGAAATCATGCGTAAGTCTTACGAGGGTATTAAGATTCATGAAAGAATGGGACAAATAGGGACTATGATTGCAATTTCTGATGTTGGTTGTGGTGTTGCATTTCTTAAAGCAGCCTTAATCAGCGGCTCGCTAAATGTAATTATTAATATCAACTCCATAAGGGATCAGGAATATGTTAAGGCAACAGCAGAAGAAATGAACCAACTGTTAGCAGATGGAAGTAGAATAGCAGATGAAACACTAGAACTAGTAATTAATAAAATAAAGAAGTAAACAGGAGGTAAGTTAAATGGCAGAATTATTATTGGGAAAACCAGTTGCAGATGCTATGAAAGCTGATCTAACTAAAAAGGTTGAAGAGCTAAAAAGCAAAGGCATTACTCCTAAATTGGGAATTATTAGAGTAGGGGCTCGTCCAGATGATCTGTTTTATGAAGGCGGCGCAAAGAGAAATTGTGAAGCCGTTGGAATGGCATATGAAGTATTTGAATACCCAGAGGATATTGGACAAGATTCATTTGAAAAGGCTGTTGCCCAGGTGGGTGATAATAAAGAAGTGCACGGAATCCTTATGTTTGCGCCTCTACCAAAGCACTTGAATGAAAAGAAAATCAGAACATTTATTCCTGTTGAGAAAGATGTAGATTGCATGACTCTAGGAAGTGCAGCAAAAGTGTTTGCAGACGATCTTACAGGGTTTCCACCTTGTACCCCTACTGCTTGTATGGATATGTTAGAGTTCTTCGACATTCCATTAAAAGGTAAGAAAGCAGTAGTGCTTGGTCGCTCTTTGGTGGTAGGTAAGCCTTTGGCAATGCTATTACTTCGTCAGCATGCTACTGTTACAATATGTCACTCTAGAACAGAAAATCTACCCGAGGTATGTGCTGGTGCAGATATATTAATAGCTGCTGTTGGAAGAGCAAAAATGGTTAAGGCAGATTATGTAAAAGCTGGACAAATTGTTATTGATGTTGGTATTAATGAAGATCCAGATAATCCAGGTAAATATTGCGGAGACGTTGATTTTGATTCAGTTGAACCAATAGTAGATAAAATAACTCCGGTGCCCCGTGGAGTTGGTTCTGTAACTACAGCAGTTTTGTGCAAACAAACTATTATGGCTTGTGAAATGCTAAACGGGCTTGCGTAGTCCTAACTTTATACTTAAAAGGTCTTCTCGTTACGGGAGGCCTTTTTGGTATAAAAAAGGAAATCAAGGATGTCAGGAGGATTTAATTGATCATTGGTGCTAGAACTGCAAAGACTGGTATTGCTATTATGGTTTCCATAGGGATTTGTAACTTACTTGCGATAGGTCCTACTATTCTTGCTGCTATTGCAGCAATGGTTAATATGCAACCATCAGTATATCAATCAACTAAAAATGCAGTAGATCAGGTATTTGTAACTGGAATTGGGATAGTGGTTGGAATTTTCTTTGGGCTAGTTTTTGGTAGCGGTGCAGTAGTGATTGGTATCGCTAGTATAATTGTCATATATTTTACTCTAAAGCTTAAAATGAATGAATTTATTAATATAGGTGTGATATCTACAATTTTTGTATTAGATGCTTCTTCTGCTGATTTTTTAAACCAAGCTTTTATACGTGTCCAATTAATAGGGGTAGGATTAGTTACTGCGTTAGTAATAAATAACCTTATTTTTCCTCCAAAGTATTTTAACCAAGTGCAAATGAAGTTAAAAGAAATCCATAATGAAACTATGGCAATTTTTGAAGTTGAAGTCACTAATTTTATCGAGAACATAGGCATAGACAATAAACTTAATAAATTAGATGATGTGCAAAAACAAGCATTAGAGCTAGATGATGATCTTGATGTATTACAGCATGAGGTGCAAAATAAAACAGGTCAAGTCAAAAGAAAGTATAATATGATACATGACCTTCATCACCTAAACAGTCAAATTTTAAGTAAGGTTGGTATCTTGGAGGACATTCATCCCAATAGATTAAGAAGAAGAGCAAAAAGAGGGAATTTACCGTACACCCCTGAGTTTCAAGAGATAGTAACACGCATACAAAATGCTAATAATGTGATAAAAGAAAATTCTATTCTTCTACAAAAGGCTATTATTGATGGAGAAAGTATTGAAGGTTTAAAGCCTGTTATTTCCTTGAGGGAACCATTACATTCACGGCTAGAAAAGTGGCATCAACTTCATCAAGGGGATAATTATCATGTGAGAGCGTTAATGGAAGTAAGCATTGTAATTTATGAATTGACATGGATAAATAAAGAACAAAAAAGATTATTTGAAAAGTATTTCAAGTAAAGGAACTCACCTTTTTATGCAGGATTTGTGCTTACCTATGGCGAAATGAAAAGCCAAGTTGATGGACTTATTTTGGAGGATTAAATATGGGCACAGATATGGTAAATGGAAAGCCTGGCCTTCTATGTGAAAGGCTATCTGCTAGACAAAGAAGGCTTATATTACTGGCTATTGGGATAGGTACTTTTATGGGGCCCTTGGATGGTAGTGTTGTAAATATTGCATTGCCAAGTATAAGTGGGCATTATGATGTATCTCTGGCAATCGTAGAATGGGTTGTAATGTCCTATTTATTAGTGATCAGCAGTCTTTTATTGACATATGGACGAATGGGAGATTTGTATGGTTATAAAAAAATATATATTTTAGGGTTTATAATTTTTGCGATTGGCTCCCTGCTTTGTGGACTATCACCTACTATTTTCTTGCTTATTGTTTTTAGGGCGGTACAAGCAATAGGTGCTGGCATGATGATGTCCATGGGTCCAGCAATTATCACACATATTACTCATCCTAAAGAGCGAGGCAAATCATTAGGTATGATTGCTATATCAGTATCCATAGCCCTAACTACCGGTCCAATACTTGGCGGTTTTTTAACGAGTCACTTTGGCTGGCAAAGTGTATTTTTTATTAATATTCCCATTGCTATTATAGCGATAATAATGGCAGTTAAACTAATACCTACTATAGAGTCCCAAGAAAGGCAACCTTTTGATATAATTGGGTCATTTATATTATTCTTTGCTCTTATTAGCATTTTGTTCCCGTTAAGTTATGCGGAAAAAATCGGCTGGGGAAACCCTCTAATATCTACTTTAATAATTACTGGAATATTGTTGCTGATAGCATTTTTAATTTTGGAAAAGCGTATAGCTTACCCAATGCTTGACTTGTCTTTATTTAAAAACAAATTGTATTCTATGGGTAACTTGTCAGCTATGATTAACTATATGGCCATGTATTCGGTAATTTTGATTATGCCCTTTTATTTGCAGCAATTATTGGAGATGTCTCCATCTCAAGCAGGACTAATGTTAATTCCAATGCCTTTGGTTACCATGGTTGTGGCACCTATTAGCGGTACAATTTCTGATAAGGTTGATACTAGATATGTTAGCTCTACAGGTATGGCAGTAACAGCCTTTGGGTTATGGCTTTTAAGTACCCTAGATGTAAACTCCAGTCTTTTATTTATAGGAACTGCATTTGCCGTCATAGGGTTAGGTACTGGAATGTTTCAGACTCCAAATAATAGTGCGGTCTTGGGGTCCGTTCCACCTAATAGGAGAGGAATTGCATCAAGCATGCTGGCGATAATGCGTAATATAGGAATGGTTTTAGGAGTAGCAATTGCTGGTGCAATATTTAGCAGTCGACTCAATCTTTTGATGGAGGAGCAAGGAATGGTACAAGCGTACGCAGGTGCAATGAATGCAACATTTCTTGTAGCAGCGGGGTTGGCTTTAATTGCGGTTTTAACCTCCCTGGTCCGTGGCTCATTGAAATCGAGATAAATTTTTTATAAAAAAGAAGGAAATTTAAAATCCTTGCCGAATATGTATTATAATGCATAACGGCATTAACTTGCATAACGGTATAAAAAAAAGCATAGAGGTCTCCGAATCGGTCATTCTAAACCATCTGGCACTGGATTACCGATCGTAGGGTAAGTGGGGAAACCTGCTTGCCTCCCATGGTGGAAAGGAGATGAGTTACTTTATTTTGTGTAGGACTCCTTTCATCTAAGAATACTATGAAAGGGGGTTTTTTATTTTTTTGTTATAACCTGATATACACAAGGTAGAAGTTAAATTAATGGAGGTTATATGAAACATGAAAAAATTTGTGATATGTTTATTGATAGTTTTATTAATGGTGTCTATAATAGGCTGTAATCAACAAGCTGAAGAAATAATAGTAGCTACTACAACCAGCACACAGGATAGCGGTCTCTTGGATGTATTAGTTCCTATTTTTGAAAAGAAGTATGGTTATATTGTTAAAACAATTGCAGTAGGAACAGGACAAGCACTAGAAATGGGTAAGATGGGAGAGGCTGACGTTCTACTAACACATGCACCAGCCTCTGAACTGGAGCTGTTAGAAGCAGGAGATATACTTAATTATAAAATGGTTATGCATAATGATTTTGTTATAGTCGGTCCTCAAGATGATCCCGCTGGTGTAAATGAACTCACCACGGCTGCTGAAGCATTCAGAAATATAGCAGAAGAACAGCTTTTGTTCGTTTCAAGAGGTGACGATTCAGGAACTCATAAAAAGGAACTAGCTATCTGGCAAAAAAGTGACGTGGAGCCAGGTGGAGATTGGTATATAGAAACAGGTAGTGGAATGGGGCAAGCCCTTAATGTAGCTTCAGAGAAAGACGGTTATTGTCTAACTGACAGGGGTACTTATCTAGCATTAAAGCATAATATGCATATAGAAATTTTATTTGAGGGAGAACCAGATTTATTAAATATTTATCATGTGGCCCAGGTTAATCCTGATAAATCAGACTTAATTAATCCTGAAGGAGCAGCAGCCTTTGTGGAATTTATGATAGCAGAGGATACACAAGCAATCATTGGTGAATTTGGAGTGGACAAGTTTGGTTCGCCTTTATTTTTCCCAGATGCACATAAAGATCCAAGTGAGTATGGTTTGAATTATTAATATATTGTACAAGGTGGTTTCTTAATTGGAATTAATTTTAGATGGCATAAAAGAAGCAGTTTGGTTGTTCTTGAACCTTGATGTAGAAGTTTTGGGAATAACATTTAGAACGCTCCAGGTTTCAACTATTGCAACACTACTTGCTCTACTGTTTGGTTTACCCATAGGGCTTCTTTTAGCATTATCTAATTTTCCCGGCAGAAGACTTTTAATAAGTTTAGTTAATACAGGAATGGCTCTTCCACCTGTGGCAGTTGGTCTTTGGGTTGCCATATTTATATGGCGTATTGGTCCCCTTGGACATTTGAAACTAATCTACACACCTCAAGCTCTGATAATTGCCCAGTTTGTAATTGCCTTTCCTATGGTTACAGGTTTTACAATTGCTGGAGTTCAGCAGTTAAACCCAAAGTTACATTTACAGATTTGGGCCTTGGGTGCATCAAAGCTTCAGTATCTGTGGGCGATTTTGCGGGAGACACGCCTTCCACTATTAGCAGCAGTTATTGCTGGTTTTGGGGCAGCTATTTCAGAGGTAGGGGCATCCATGATGGTAGGTGGAAATATTCAGGGTTCAACACGAGTTCTCACTACCGCAACCATGCTGGAAGTTGCTAAAGGTAATTTTGGGAAGGCAATAGCATTGACTATTATCCTAATGACGTTAGCATTTTTGGTGACACTAGCCTTAACACTAATACAGCAGCAGGAGAGAAGATAATGACTATACCATTGATTCAAGCAAAGAACTTGATATGGGAAATAAAGGGAAATACCATAATTGATGTTGAAAGCTTTAGGATACACGAGGGAGAGCATGCTGCATTAATTGGTCCTAATGGTTCAGGTAAAAGTAGTTTATTTAAGCTGCTTGCTTATCTTCAAAAGCCTACAAAAGGTGAAATTAATTTTAATGCCCTTAGCCGGAACAAATCATTGATTGATAAAAGAAGAGAAATGGCAGTTGTATTTCAAGAACCCCTTCTCCTAAACATGACAGTTTATGATAATGTTGCTTATGGTTTAAAATTGCGTAAAGTGAAGAATATTAAGGGTGAGGTTGAGAATTGGCTTGAAAGGTTAAAGATTTTACATCTTAAAAGCCGCTATCCCAAAAAT
Organism: Desulfitibacter sp. BRH_c19; assembly: GCA_001515945.1. Lineage (NCBI taxonomy): Bacteria > Bacillati > Bacillota > Clostridia > Neomoorellales > Desulfitibacteraceae > Desulfitibacter > Desulfitibacter sp. BRH_c19. The sequence goes on along the minus strand of LOER01000030.1, from coordinate 17,802 downwards.
CTCTCAGGGGGAGAGGCTCAAAGGGTGAGCATCGCAAGGGCGATGGCATTAAAGCCCAAAATCTTGTTTTTGGATGAGCCTTTTACTGCTTTGGATGCTCCTACTAAAGCACAGCTTTTAGAAGAAATGAATATCCTCATCAAGCAGACAAGCATGACCAGTCTTTTTATAACTCATGAATTTTCTGAAATTCCTTTCTTGGCAGACAAGGTGTATGCCATGTCAAAAGGCAGAATTGTTCAGCAGGGATCCTTGGAGGATATTTTTTATCGTCCTATCAATGAAGAAGTAGCAGATCTAGTGGGGGCAGATAATCAGTATGAAGTGGAGATTGCAGAAAAAGTATCCCAAGACAATTATATAGTGATGGAAAAAAACAGCTTACTTAAGATAAGGGTTAGTATTAAAAACACCATCTTACTTCCAGGACCAAGGGTTAAAGCACTTATCCGGTCAGAAGATGTTGAACTTGGATCTGGTGATGTTAATAGTTTTCAGGGTTATATTAAAAGGATAATGCCCTTTGGATTGCACTATAAGTTAACTTTAGATGCAGGAATTGAAATCAGTTTAATTATAAGCAAACAGCAATTCTTGGAAATTAATCCAAAAACCAAGGATAGAATATCTATTAATATTAAACCAAATAGAATTCACCTTATCGAAAGTAAGGATATGTAGGGTAAAAATTTGCTTTAAATAAGTTGGCATAGCCAGCTAAATCAAATACTCTTAGAGGCAGCATTTATTTGTTGCCTTCTTTTTATACTATCAGAAAATATAACTTCAACAAGGTAGATAGTATTCACAAAGACTAAGGCTTCCACCTACGTCTAAGGACTTGGCGCACTATAGTACTGGTATTTCTACGCATCGGATTCCCAATGCTAGAACTACTGGCGCAAGCCAAGTTTTGTTTTATTTTCAATAAAGACTGTTTATTGCTATAATATCCTTAGAACTTCTTGTTAGGAGAGGGTATATTTGAAGAAGAAAACAGAAACTAATATAAGAGTGTCTGTTGAGCTAGGGATAGACCAATCATTATCAGGTAATAATCTATTTCTATTATTAGAAAATATAATGCTTTATGGCTCCATAAGCAAAGCTGCTTCACACATGGAGGTTTCATATAGATATGCCTGGGGGTTGATTAAGGCTTCTGAAAAATCTATGGGTGTAAAACTACTTGATAAAAAGATAGGTGGACATTCTGGCGGAGGTGCTATTGTCACAGAAGAGGGTAAAGCTCTTCTTTCAAAATACAAGACTTTTAAGAATGAGGTAGATGGTCATTTACAGCAATTTCTTGAGAGCTCTAAAAGTATTGATTTAAGGTCTAATAATACAATGGAAATCCATGAATTTCTTAATAAACATCTGCTACTTGCAAGTACTATTGAGCCAGTTGAAACAGGTCTTTTGGATATTCTTGAGCAAGCTTTCTATAAGTATTCAGGCATTCTTGTAAGGCATATACCTTTAGGAAGTGGACGTGCCTTAGAAATTGCAAAAACTGGGAGAGTTGACATGGTGTTAAGCCACGCACCTGAGCTGGAGGATAGGTTTATCGAGGATGGATGGGGTAAGTCAAAAATACCTGTTATGACTAATAACTATATAGTTGTTGGACCTAAAGATGACCCGGCAGATATTAAAGGACTTAGCCCTAATGCCACCACGGCACAGGTTTTTGAAAGGATCGCACAGTCTAAAAATCTATTCGTCAGTAGAGGAGATAATTCTGGCACACATTTACAGGAGTTAAAAATCTGGAGATGTACAGGAACTGTACTAGAACGAGACTGGTATATCACTTGCCCAGGGGTTGTGGGAAATCTTGGCACATTAAAATATGCAATTGAAAATAATGCATACACACTAATTGATTATGCAACCTATGTTTTTTCTAAACCTGACAAGAATGTTTCCATAGTTTATGGAGCTAGCAACGAAGGAGCACCCCAGGAATTAATAAACCAATTCTCATTAACGATAGTAAACCCTGATAAGGTTCCAGGGGTCGCTTGTAAAGAAGCCATGGTCTTTAGTAATTGGCTTCGTACTGCAGAATGTAAGGAAATAATTAAAAGCTTTAGCTGTTTGGATCATGGAAGGCCAATATTTGAAGTAGAATAAGGCAGCTTATTTTTGCAGCCGGCACGTCTTATAATTAGCATTTTTATAACCCCTCAAAACACTACCTGACTTCAATAAGTTTATAATTTTTGCTGCCAAGACCAATTTTCTCTGCATAGTCAAGCTGAACGTTGTAATCATTGTTTGGCCATAGTTTATGGAGCAGATCTTCATTGGCACTTTTAGTTAACATGTCTATTGAGGCTTTATCTATAGCAACAGGATCATAGGATGCCAAGATTCCAATATCATTGGATATCTTATCCTGAGCTTTATCCATACAGTCACATTCCTTAGTTATATGAATTAAGAAATTAAAATAGCAAATTTTGTTTTCTTTGTTAGATACAGCACCTAAAGCATATTCAGCCATTTTCTCCTGTAGTGGTTTTGAAGCATTTCCAAAGCTATGACCAATGGCGTCATGACGGCATGTGGCTATACATTCAGCACATCCATAGCAACTTTCTACATCTATCCTAGCTACACCATCGTATACTTCAATGGCATTCTTAGGGCACCACTGTGTGCAGATACTGCAGCCTGTGCATTTTTCTGGATTTACCTTTGGCTTAACATCAGCATGCTGGACTTGTTTACCGCTCCTAGGAGCGGTCCCCATAGCAAGGTTTTTAATGGCGGCACCAAAACCACTCAAAATGTGGCCTGTTAGGTGGCTCAATACTACCATAGAATTACTATGTAGAATATCATTTGCTATTTTAACAGATTCAAAATGGTTACCAGGAATTTTGACTTCAGAGTAATTCTTGGAAAGAAGTCCATCTGAGATAATAATTGGTATACCAAGGTTTTCTATACAAAATCCATGCATATATGCCTGCATAAGGTGGTCTATCGTATTATCTCTTTGGCCTTTATAGAGGGTATTTGTATCAGTCAAAAAGGGTTTACAGCCAGTTTCCTTGAGTAAATCAATATAGGGTTTTAGCCAATCAGGTTTAATATGTCCTGTATTATTTTTTTCTCCGAAATGTATTTTTAGAGCAGTAAAATCATCCACAGAAAATATCTCATGAAACCTAGCTTCCTTATGTAGTTTAATTATCAAATCAGACATTATTTCATTATTAGCTTCCTGAATAGGAGCATACCATACTTTATTCATAGCTACCTCCAACAAGTTTTTTTATTTATTTCTACTTTTACAAGTATAACTTATAATTAGAATTTTTTCCAAAACAACTACTTTGTTTCGCTGGAAATAATTGAATATAACTAGTAATACTGTAGAATATACATAAGTAATGCTTTTCGTATGATTTGTGTTAATAAAATTTTCAAAAAGGAGGAATACAATGCTTAGATTTACTGCAAACTTAACTTTTTTGTTTACAGAATTACCTTTTATGGAGCGTTTTGGGGCAGCTCGAAAGGCAGGATTTAATTATGTAGAATTTATGTTTCCATATGATTTTAATCTAGATGAAATTGAGAAACAGCTTAAACAACATAGCCTAAAGCTAGTACTGTTTAATTTGTCTGCGGGAAACTGGGAGGAAGGTGATCGAGGAATAGCATTTAACCCAGAACGAAAAAGTGAATTTAGGGGCGGAGTTGAGAAGGGTATTGCGGCTGCTCAAAAGTTTGGTGTCAATAGAGTAAATTGTTTAGTAGGAAAGGTAGATGAGCAAAGCTCCAATAGTAGTATCTGGGAAAACTTGGTTGAAAATATTTGCTATGCAGCTGATGAGTTTGCTAAATATGATATAAATTTAATGGTTGAACCTATCAATCACTATGATATTCCTGGGTTTTATCTCAATACGACTGATGCAGTATTGAAACTAATTTCAGAGGTTAACCGCCCTAATGTTTATCTTCAATATGATATTTATCACGCTGAACGTGAAACTGAAAATCACAAGAGTATTCTAAATAATTACTTTGATAAAATAGGTCATATACAAATTGCAGATAACCCAGGTAGACATCAACCAGGCACAGGTGATATTGATTTTACGTTCTTATTCGATGAAATAGAAAGGCTAGGATACAATGGATATATAGGTCTGGAGTATAAACCAGAGCCCAATACATTTGAATCATTAGGATGGGTTAAGGAGTACGGGTACAAGCTTTAAATTTATAGATGCAAAAAATAATAAGGAGGGTAAAACCTAGTATGAAAAAAGTTGGTTTTATAGGGTTGGGCATTATGGGCAAGCCAATGAGTTTAAACCTATTAAAGGCAGGATATGAGCTTGTTGTCTACGATATTTTTCCTAAACCAATAGAGGAACTTGTTAAAGCAGGAGCAGAGGCTGGCTCTTCGCCTAAAGAAGTTGCATCACGGACAGATGTTATTATAACAATGCTACCGAATTCTCCCGAAGTTAAAGAAGTTATTCTTGGGGAAAGTGGAGTTATTGAAGGGGCAAAAAATGGCTCTATTGTTATAGATATGAGTTCAATTGCACCATTAGTAAGTAGAGAGATAGAGCAAGCGTTGGCAAAGAAACAAGTACGAATGTTAGATGCTCCAGTAAGCGGAGGAGAGCCAAAAGCTATTGATGGTACGCTATCAATTATGGTTGGTGGATTACAATCTGATTTTGATGAGTGTTTGCCAATTTTAAAGGAAGTAGGTGCATCTGCAGTATTATGTGGTGATATAGGAGCAGGTAATGTGACAAAGCTTGCTAACCAGATTATAGTTGCAGGAAATATAGCTGCTATGAGTGAAGCGCTTGTGCTTGCAACTAAGTCAGGAGTAGACCCAGACAAGGTGTATCAAGCCATTAGGGGAGGTTTGGCAGGCAGTACAGTCTTAGATGCTAAGGCTCCGCTAGTAATGGATCGGAAGTTTGATCCTGGTTTTAAGATTAAGCTACATATAAAGGATCTTGGTAATGTTCTTGATACGGGACATGAGATTGGTGTTCCGTTGCCTTTGACGGCCTCCATAATGGAGATGCTGCAGGCATTGAAAACAGATGGGTTAGGAGAAGCTGACCATGGGGCATTAATCAGGTATTTTGAAAGGCTTTCAAATATAGAAGTTAAACGATAATGGTCAAATCTAGTATTACTGACCAGGTTGTTAATGCAACCTGGTTTTATAATTGATCTAATATGGGGAATTTTACCATGATATTTGTTTTGCCAGGGATTGAATCTATTTCTATAATGGCATTGTGTCTGCGGGCAATACTATAGCAAATTGACAGTCCAAGACCAGTACCCTTATCCTTTGTAGTAAAGAATGGATTACCCAGATTATCTAAGGCTTCCTTTGAAAAACCTGGACCTTCATCGATAATACTAAGAACTACATAACTATTTTCAGCATATGTATTTACAGTTAAAGTGCCTCCTTTATTCATAGCCTCTAAACCGTTTCTTACAAGATTTAATACTAATTGACGAACTTCGCTCTGATCCAAGAGGATATTAGGTACATCAAGTAACTTGGAATTAATATCTTTACCATCCTGTGTGGAATTAGCATATAACAAGGGTAAAAGGTTTTCAATAATGTTTTTTAAATTACCCTTGGAGGATGGTTTGTTCTTATTACCAGCAAAGGATAGGAATTCACTAATAATTAAGTTAGCTCTATCGATTTCATCTATCATAATTTTAAAATAGTCCATATAAGGGGAACAATCTTCCTTTTTTTGTAAAAGTTGCAAAAAACCCCTCACAGTCGTTAACGGGTTTCGAACCTCATGGGCGATACTGGCAGCCATTTTACCAACTATACTTAGCCGATCTAAATGTTCCATTTCTTGATTAAATTTGTTTTTCCCTGTTATATCAACAATTTCTTGTAAAACATAGATATTCCCATTAATATCTATGTTTTCAACGGTTAGTATGCCTTTTTTTATTTCACCTGCTTTCGTTTGAAATGTTACCCATTTATTGCCTGTTTTCCCGTCATCTGACACACTTTGTGTGTGACTATCTTCTTTTACTATACAAAAATTCTTTTGAATATCAGACATTTTCAAGAATTCATCCCGAGTATAACCTGTTGAATTAATAGCGGCTTTATTTACGTCAATAAGCTTACCATCTATATTGGATATGAATAGCAAGTTAGGATTATTGTGAAAAGTCTTAGAGAAAAGAGCCTTTGAGAGAATAAGGTTTTCTTGATTGCTTTGTTTATCTAATTGTGGTTCACTCATGCCTTTAGATTTTTGTATTTTTATTGAGCATGATTTCCTTTGTAGACCTAATGAACTATACCACTTTACAGTTGGCATTAAGTTACACCACCTCAGAAATATTCATTTAAAAATTTCCACTTTATTGGTAACAATTCCTTCAGAGTATTTGTCGAATTATGGAAGATATACATATTGATTCTCACTTCAAGTATATAAAAAGCAATAATAAGTTAATATCACCCAAATGTATGATATTTGGTAACTTTTGTTCACATGAAAAGAAGGCTGTAATAAACAGCCTTTAGCATTTTAATTAAAAGTTTTTCTTATTACTTGATTTTCTTCTCCTAGTGGTCCTAGAAATTGTCCATTATATGTAACATCCACAGCAGCTGCATTACCGAAGAGTATGTTTATTTCACTATTAGCTTCAAATATGAGATCTTCTCCTTTGGGAACAAGACGATACATTACCACTTCTTCATCTACTTGGACTTCCAACCAACAGTCACTTCTAGCAACTAGAACTTTGAGTTCTATACTATCTGCTTCTGGCTCTACTACTTCAGGCTCTATTGCTTCTGGAGTTTCTTCCTTAGTAGTTTCTATAGTACCCAAATCATGATTATCAATAGGAGATGTTTGCTGTTCTTCTAAAGCAACTATGGGGGGACTAGGATCTGGTACTTGTTCTTTTTGAAAACCAACAAAGAAGATAAGAATTAAAACAACTAAAAGTCCAGCTATAGCTATTTTTTTTCTCGAAATTGGATTTGTGGATCCACGTCCTGGTGGTTTAGTGTATGTTTCTTTAATATATTCCTTTGCGGTATTTGCATCCATCCAAATGGTGTTAAATTCTACTAGCAGTTTGGAATAGTTTAGCCCAAGATAAGAGCCATAGGTTTTTATGACTTCTTCTATAAAGGCTTTATCAGGTAGGTTAACAAATCTCTCTTCCTCTAATGCTAATAGGTATTTACTATTGATACTTGTTGCATTTTCAACTTGTATAATAGATAATCCTTTTTTCTCCCTTGCTTTTATAAACTTCTCACCTAGACCTGCCATTTATATTCCTCCTCATAAAAGCTGTACTAGTTTTTATTTTCTATATATTCTAGATAATTCCTGCAAAATTTGGCAATTTGAGAAATAAAAGGTTGAAATATGAAGGAAAACATTACATTATGTGGAATATTCAAAATTAACAACAAGCTAATAAGTGGAGGGTATACTTTTATGAATAAAAATGAATTAGTATCAAGGGTGTCCGCAGAATCAGAAATTCCTATTAAAAAATCACAGTTAGTTGTTTCGTCCATATTTGATAATATTGAAGAAACATTAGCAAATGGAGACAAGGTACGTGTTTTGGGGTTTGGTTCTTTTGAAGCTAAAGAGAGAGCAGCTAGAGTAGGAAGAAATCCTAGAACTGGTGAGATATTGGAAATATCATCTACTACAGTTCCGGTTTTTAGACCAGGAAAAAAGCTGAAGGCATCTATTATGAAATACCAACGGAGAAAATCTGGTCTTCCAAAAATTGTAGCTGTTACAAGCGGTAAAGGTGGAGTTGGCAAAACAAATTATGTAATTAATACAGCAATTGCCTTTGCCCAACAAGGATTAAAGACATACATTATTGATGCGGATCTTGGTACTGCTAATGTTGATGTTTTATTAGGAATAAAAGCAAAATATACCATTGAGCACTTAGTGAATAAAACTAATACTAATATAATGGACGTGGTAGTTGATGGTCCAGGGGGTATTAAAATAATTGCAGGGGGATCGGGAATCCAATCTCTGACCGAACTATCTGAATCTGAACTCAATAGGGTTTTTGATTTATTTGAACCTTTAGAGAACGATGCAGATGTAATTATTATTGATACGGGTTCTGGTATATCTCGTAATGTAATTAACTTTCTGCTTCCCGCAGATGAAATTGTAGTAGTAGTAACTCCTGAGCCTAGTTCAATTACTGATGCATACGCACTTATTAAGGTATTAAATGAAAAGAAAGTTAAGAAGCCGGTAAAAATGGTTTTTAATATGGTGGATGACCTAGAAGAGGCAAGAAACGTAGCTAAGAGGATGTTAGAAGTTATAGGGCGCTTTCTTGAAATTAAACCATACCCATTAGGATATATTTTGAGAGATAATAATGTAAATAAAGCAGTAAAAATAATGGAACCATTTATTCTTGCTTTCCCAGGATCTCCTGCATCAAAAAACTTATATGCCATCTCAGAAAAATTAAATCCTAAAGTCCATAATTTAAAGGATGGTTCAACTAAAAGCTTTATTGACGAAGAAGACAAACCACTGGGATTTGTGGCAAAGCTTAAACAATTTTTCCGTAAATAATACATAGCAATTCAAACTAATTTTATATATGGAACTTAATAGCAAACTAATCGTCTATATGGATAAATACAAAATTTTATAGGAGTGAGTTTTATGGCTAAAAGGACTATATTAGTAGTTGCTATTTTTATGCTAATATTATTTGCTGTAGGCTGTAATGCAAATAAGCAGGAGGAAAAAGAACCTAAGATGGGAAAGATAGATTATGAAATAGTTATTACTGATGCAATTCCAAAGGAATTAGAACAATGGTATGAGGAGAATTATCAAGTTGAGGGTCTTCATCAACATGAAATCGGAGAGAACAGATATTTATTATTATCTGCGGGAGAAAAGCCTACAGGTGGTTATAGTATTGAAAATTTAGAGTTATTAGGCTATGAAAATGAGATTGAGCTCAAGGCAGAGCTTAACCAACCATCTGGAGACAGTATAGTTACCCAAGTACTAACCTACCCACACATTCTTGTAAAAATTGAAAGGGATAATAGGCAGTTAAGGTATGGTGGAATTACAGAGACTATAAATCATCAAGCTTCAGAAATTTTACAGGACTCTGGGACTTATATAGGGCAAATCGATAATAATTCAATTGAAGTAAGAATTAGTGGGGTTCAGCCTGATGATTTTGCAATAAAAGTTTTTCGTATTAGTGAAGAAGCAAGAGAAGAATTTAGTACCTTTTCTGATGGTGATGAAGTTCTAATAAGCTATTATCTTGATGAAAATCAACAACCTATAATGACAAGTATCAAAAGTATCTCAAATTAAGGCTCAGATTAAAATGATTTTCTATAATTCAATCCCCAATAAGTAGAAACTATTCACTACCTACTCATTGGGGATTATTAATTCTAACCATTAGGCATTAACTTAGCTTATCTGTAAAGAAAAATTGGTTTTTCACAAGGGTTATTAATGTTTGCATTTTATTATCATCCAATTTTACATTTCCCATCACATATTTTCTACCCATATATTCATATTTTGGTTGGCCTAATCGGTGATAGGGTAGCAACTCATATTGTACATTTGCTAATCCATCTATGAAGTTAATAATTTCTATTATGTCCTCGTTAGTATCATTAAAGCCTGGAACTATTGCTGTTCTTACAATCTTTACAATGTTTGGAAAGGCTTCACACATTTTCTTAAAGTTGTCTAATACTTTTTCATTAGATACTCCAGTAAATTTTTTGTGTTTACCTGAATCAATACACTTTATGTCATACAAAATAGTATCCAGGTATTGGCATAAAGTTTCAAGATTTGTCCAATTTGTGTAACCTGTGGTTTCGATTGCGGTATTAATTCTTCTTTTTTTTGCTTCTTTTAAAAGCTCTAGAGCAAAATTCATTTGAAAAAATGGCTCCCCGCCACTAAGAGTAATTCCACCCTCAGATCTCGAATAGAATACACTATCAGCTTCTACAGCGTCAATTACTTCTTTTACACTCATTAGTTTTCCATATGGAGTTAACGCATTAGAGGGACAGACCTCTGAACATTTTAAACAATTATCACAGACCTGCCAGCTAATCTTGATTTTGTTATCCTCCTCATTTCTTTCTATGGCACTCACAGGACACACTTTAAGGCAATAGCCACATTCATCTATACCTATACATTTATTATTGTTGTATGCTAGGGTAGGAGTCAATTGGTGAGATTCGGGATTACTGCACCATTGGCAGCGTAATGGACAACCCTTTAAAAAGACAATTGTTCTAATACCTGGTCCATCATGAACCGAATAATGCTGAATATTAAAGACATAACCATACTTTTTTGTATCAAAATTCGTTACAGGATTCATAAATAGCTAGCCTCCAAGTAATAAGTGAGGTAAGTCCTGTAAAGTTTGCAGGACTTATCTTAGTTTCATATTATACTATTTGTCATAGTGAACTATGTTCAGTTCTAGCTATAATGTCACTTTGGAGATCTGGAGATAAATCAACAAAGTACGCACTATATCCTGCAACCCTTACTAATAAACCACGATATTTGTCAGGGTCCTTTTGTGCTGAAAGTAATGTTTCCCTATTTATTATATTAAACTGCAGATGCCACAGTTTTAGATCTGCCCAGGTCTTGATAAAAGACACAAGCTTTTTAGTTCCCAAGTCACCAGCAACAGTCGCAGGGCTTAATTTAATATTAAGTAGTCTTGCTGCTCTTTCTCTATAATCATAGTTTTTGGTATTGAAGTTTGACAATAATATAGCTGTTGGCCCCTTAGCATCAGCACCATGGGATGCGGATGAACCGTCAGCAAGTGGTGTGAATGCTTTTCTACCATTTGGAGTAGCACTTACTGCTTTACCAAACGGAACATGTGATGTAAATGGAACTAGCCTTAAATCTAGGTGTACTCCCAGTTCCTTAGAATATTTACTGGTGAATTTGACGGCTTCTCTATCAATGGCCTTGCCGATTGTATCTGCATACACATCGTTATTTCCATACTTAGGTGCATTTATCAGCATCTGTCTAATCGCTTCTTTACCTTCAAAGTTATTTTCAAGGGTGTCAATAAGTTCTCCCATGGTTAATCTTTTCTCTTCGAAAACAAGCTTTTTAATTGCTGCTAAAGAGTCTATTACGGTACCATAACCTATTAATTCAAAGTATCCTAAATCAATTCCACCTTCAATCTTAGGATAGTGGAGGTCCTTACAATTCTTCATACACAGGTCATGTAGTGATGATAAAAGGGGTGCTGCAAAATGTCTAGATCTTAGATTAATAATGATGTGTTGCTGAATAAAAGCATGCTTGATAAAGTTAGTTTGCTGTGCAACATAAGCGTTCCAAAATTCTTCCCAGGTCTTAAAGCATTGTGGATCTCCAGTTTCAAGGCCAATTACCTCATCACCAGTAGCCTTAGTCTTACCGTTATATAATGTCATTTCAACAGCTGAAGCAAAGTTGATGTAAGCACAACCACTTGTATAAGTATCCCTGTTTGGCATTCTAACTTCAGAACATCCTGATATTGCATGATCATAAGCTTCTTCAAAGGTTGCACCTTTTGCTAGTAATAGAGGTATTGTTTCTTCATCATTAATTAGCTTTGGAAATCCTGAGCCTTCTTTAATAGTTTCTGCTACTTCGTAAATATATCTTTCTGGTGAACGGGCATGAATTCTTGCTGCTAAATCAGGATAATTTAATGGAAATTCTTTCTTGGACTCTAAGAATAAATATGTTAGCTCATTAGTAGCATCTCTTCCATCTGGCGTTTGGCCACCAATTGTTACCGCTTCCCAATGTGCATAACCTTCATTTATTGCTCCACCAGCTGGTGAGATATATAGGTCAATAAATTGGGCCATTGCCACCCACATACATTCCAATAATTCTACAATTTCTTTATCGGTAATCCGACCTTCTTCAATATCCTTTTGGTAATAGGGATAGAAGTACTGATCCATTCTACCATTAGAAATAATAGTACCGGTTTTTTGCTCAATACGTGAAAACATCTGGGTAAACCATTGTGCTTGAATAGCTTCACGGAAGTTTCTTGCAGGGTTTTCAGGAACCCATGCACATATTTGAGCAATTTCTTCAAGCTCTTGCTTTCTCTTGGCATCAACTTCTATAGTAGCCATTTCAGCCGCTAATTGAGAGTGTCTTTTTGCCCAAACTACAATAGCATCGCATAAAATAACTATTGATTCTAAATAAGGACCTTTTTCTACATTATCAACAGGACTAAGGCCATCAAGTACTTCCATTTGTTTTAATGCATCTTCCTTAAGTCCTTTGAAGCCTTTTTTGAGTACCTTCTCAAAATCAGCTACCCACTGAAGCGAGGATCTAAAGGATGCAGTTTCATTTACTATAAACCTTGACTTTAATACATCTTTTGGATCATATGTAAGCTTTAAAGTCTCTTCTGGTAAAGCTTTTGCCAAGGCTTCATGGAAGGTTTTCCCCTTCCAGTAGGGTGAGATTTCCTCAATAACTACTTTTGCATCTTCTGCTGAGATATTAAAGGGTGATTGAATTCTTTCTGGCAATTGTTCAATAGCTAAATCAAGAAAATCCCCATCTAATTCGGGATATAAAATTCCATATCTTCCTTGGTTTCCAGATCTACCAACAAGTAATTGATGGTCATCGATATAAACAGTAATATTTTCTGCAATATGCTTTAAAGCTTTTGCCCATCTCAGAATAAGTGGTTGACCTTCTGTTTGTTTGAAGGATTCAGTAAAATACTTTGATCTTTCAATATCAATTATTGGTTTCTTGTTTTTAAAAGAGTTTAATATTTCGTAAACCCTTTCTCTACCGTGATAGTTCTGCTTTCCATGGAGCTCTTCTTGTATCTTTTGCTCATGTGGAGATAATGTACAACATTCCATAATTATTTGTCCTCCTTCATTTAGTAAGTAATTAGACCTAAAACTAGTATTTTATTTAACACTTTTATGAGGAAATACTGTTTTGATTTCCTAGGTATATTACTAGCAAAAATGATACCAAAGCTAATAAAAAATTGCCTTACTCGGCTACTTTTTTGTGTAGATATACTTGTAAATGGCTTTAGTATGTTTGGCATAGGTTTTGCAAATAGATGTTAAGAAGAGAATGCTTGGCCTTAATATTTCTATAATGTTTATGGTCACATAAGGAGGAAAGAATGTGAAAATAATTGATTTTAGGTTTAGGCCTAATACTCCTGAAACAGTTTCGGGGATAGCAAGTAGTAAAATGTTTAAGGGACTGTGTGCTAGCATCAATTTTGCAGAAAAAATGAAGGGACAACCCTTAGAGGAAGTTGTTAATGATTTAGAAACGTATGGTGTAGATCTTGCAGTAATAACAGGTAGAGATTGTGAAACTACTTATCATGCAAAGCCAAACAACGATAGTGTAATTGAATTTGTAAATAAATACCCTAATAAGTTCATTGGATTTCTTGGTCTTGATCCTCATAAGGGCATGAAAGCAATTGAACAGCTTAAGCATGCAGCAAATGTTTTTGGTTTAAAAGGAGCTGCTATTGATCCATATCTAGCTCAGATTTATGTTCATGATGCTAAATATTACCCCATATATTCAAAATGTTGTGAATTAGATATACCTATAGTTATTACTACCGGACCTGCAACATTAGTACCCAATGCAATAATAGACCATGTAGCACCAAGATACATTGATTTTGTTGCAAAGGATTTTCCGGAATTGAGAATAGTTGTAAGTCATGGAGGTTATCCATGGGTTAATGAAATGATAACTATTGCTCAACGTAATGCCAATGTTTACGTTGAATTATCTGAGTATGAGCATTTTCCACAATCCGAAGCTTATATAGAAGCTGCTAACACAATTATCAGCGATAAGGTGTTGTATGCAAGTGCCCATCCATTTGTTAATTTTAAGGATGCACTAAAGATGTATGAAAATCTTCCATTTACTGATGAGGTACGCAAAAAGGTTATGTATAAAAATGCTGCAACAGTACTAAAGCTAGAGGACAGATTTAGTGATGATGTAGAACCTACTTCTAAGAGTTTGGAAAAGATGATTATTGAAAGTGTTCTTAAAGAACTAGCTAAAAGAGGTATAAAGGAGTATAAGGAGGTTAGGTTTGATGAATAACGCTTTAGGTCTGATTGAAACCAAAGGGCTGATAGGAGCCATTGAAGCATCCGATGCAATGGTAAAGGCTGCTAATGTAGAACTTATGGGAAAGGTGCTCGTAGGTGGGGGATTAGTAACAGTAATGGTAAGGGGAGATGTAGGAGCAGTAAAAGCTGCAACTGACGCAGGTGCAGCAGCTGCCAAACGTGTCGGGGAATTGATATCTGTTCATGTAATACCTAGACCACACGATGATGTAGAAATGATACTTCCAAAGGTTAACGAAGAATAATACTAGAATATAAAATTTCAGGGAGGTTTTATCAATGCAACAAGAGGCATTAGGGATGATAGAAACCAAAGGTTTAATAGGAGCTATTGAGGCGGCTGACGCCATGGTAAAGGCTGCGAATGTGCAATTAATGGGTAAAGAGCTTGTAGGTGGGGGATTAGTAACAGTAACTGTAAGAGGAGATGTTGGAGCAGTTAAAGCTGCAACAGATGCAGGAGCAGCAGCTGCCCAGCGTGTGGGAGAACTTATTTCTGTACACGTAATTCCAAGACCCCATGCAGACGTGGAAATGATTCTTCCATCTAATAGAAATAAATCTTAAGAAAATTATGTAAACCTGCCTACTTTTTGAAGGTAGGTTTAATGTGTGTGAGGGGGAGTAATCGTCTAAATACAATTCATTTTTGAAAATTGTTAATTCATTATTAAAAAAATTATTTTAAATAATCCTTGAAAGGTCAAATTGAACTATTTTTTTGATGTATAAATACAATTAATAAAGAATAATTCATTTTTAAAAATCCAGTTTGCTATTTAGGCCTAGTAATTTATCACAGTTTATCATTATTCAGAAGTTTAAAAGAATTTAAAGTCTTGAAAACGCAAAGTATTGGCAAAAATTGTTTTTTATTAAATAAAACTGGCATGCATATTGCTTAAATATAAATTGACAAGCTTGTTGCCTTATTCATAATGCGAAAAAATACAGAACAATATGATTAATAGTGGGAGGTGGTTATTATAGGATATAAAAATTATTAAGTCATAAATGATATTTAGAAATTCCAGAATAGTCGCACTATAAAAACTACTATTAAGGAGGTCAATAATGGACAATTCTAAAAACCTTAAGCCAGAAATTGCTAAGATAAATCCAACAGTATTTTGGGGAAGTGTAATAGTATGTTTGATCTTTTATGTACCAATGGCCATATTTCAAACAGAAGCACAGTCTATAGTAAATAAACTGATGTCAGGTATTACTCATAATCTTGATTGGATGTGGTTAATGACATGTACTGCAGCTTTTATTTTCATTGTGTGGTTAGCTATTAGCCGCTATGGGAATGTAAAACTAGGCGGCACAGATGATAAACCTGAATTTTCAATGTTTACTTGGTTGGCTATGTTGTTTTTTGGTGGGGTAGGTTCTTCACTTGTTTACTGGGCTTGCCTTGAACCCATCTGGTATCTTTGGTATCCACCATTTGGGCTAGAAGCTTTTTCTGCAGAAGCTGCCGGATGGTCCTTAGCATATGGAATATTTCACTGGGGATTTACTCCATATGCACTTTATACATTAGCTGCGATAGCATTTTCATACTCATATCATGTAAGAAAAAAACCATATCTCTATCCCAGTTATGCTTGCAGGGCTGTTTTAGGAAAAGCTGTTGATGGCTGGGTAGGCAAAGCAATAGATATTTTTGTTGTAGTTGGTTTGGTTGGAGGCGTTGGAACTGCTCTAGGTGTTAATATCCCAATGTATTCAGCAATTGCTGCCGACTACTTGAATGTCACGGACACTATGAGTCTCAAAATAATTTTTGCAGTAGGTCTTACTAGTATATTCGGATATAGTGCTTATAGGGGCCTATATGGAGGGATAGCTAAATTATCTGAGATATGTGCAAAAGGCATTTTCTTGCTTATTGTTTATGTTTTATTGGTAGGACCCACATTCTTTAGTCTATCATTATTTACAGAAAACCTTGGAAATTTATTTAATAACGTATTTAAAATGAATCTGTATACAGATCCCATTGCTAAGTCAGGCTTCCCACAGGATTGGACAGTTTTTTACTGGGCATGGTGGATTGCTTGGGCTATTTATATGGGGCTGTTTATTGCAAGGGTTTCTAAAGGTCGTACTATTAGGCAGGTGATTTCAGCAGTAATGCTAGTAGGAACTGCAGCATGTTCAATTTTTTACTTAACTTTTGGATCATATATAGTTGACTTAACTCTTAATAAAGGTGTTGCTATGAACGAGATTTTGTCGGAGATGGGAGGACCAGCTGTGGTGGTTGAAGTACTTAATAGGCTACCATTATCGGTTGTTGTAATACCAGTCTTTTTAGTATTAATGTTAATTTTCCAGGCTACTAGTTTTGACTCTAATGCCTATACAATGGCTATGATAGGATGTTACAGAATTCAAGGCAAGCAGGAACCACCAAAGTGGTCAAGATTTTTCTGGGCAGGAATGCTTTTATTTGTTGCTGTGGCATTGATGCTTGTAGGTGGATTACAGGTTGTACAGTTGTCTTCTGTCTTAACTAGTGTTCCGGTACTTTTCATACTAATAATTCTGGCAATCTCATTAGTAAAGTCGCTTAAGGAAGATTTTGGGGGAACTCCAGAAGATAAAATGTTGGTATTAGATTACAAGGTAGAAGATGATGAACCAATAGTAGCTTATGATGAAAATACTAGTATAAAATCTTAAATTTCCTGTAAATGGTTTGACTCTAGCCTCAAGAAGTACTTTCCACCTTACGTTCAATAGTTGAGGATGCTGAAAAAGAATATACAGAAAAGAAAAAGAAGTAGATTGAACTATTATAATAAAGGGGCATCCCTCCTAGACTAGAAGTAGGAGGGTGCCCTCAAAATCAAAATAAAGCTGCTATTTGATTTTAGCTGGATATTCTATAAGGATTGCTTACAGAAGGGAATGAATAATTTGAGGAGACTTGATTCCGTTTTTAGAGTACTTTCTAGAAATGATTTATATAAAGTTCATGAATCATCAATTAGAATTCTTGAAGAAACTGGCGTTATATTTCAATCAGAAGAAGTTTTGAAAATCTTTAAGAAACATGGTGCAAAAGTTGAAGGCGAAACTGTATATATTCCTACCAAAATGGTGGAAGATTCCTTAGCATCTTGTCCAAAAAGCTACACATGGTTAGCAAGAAATAAAAAACGAAGCGTTCGTGTTGGTTCAGGACAAGATGAATTGGTTATATCCCCAAGCCAGGGTCCAGTTTATGTACAGGATATAGATGCTGGAAGAAGAAAAGGGACAATGCATGATTACATTAATTTACTAAGGCTGTGCCAAGAAAGTAGTGTTGTAAATAGTGTAGGAGCAATTCCAGTTGAGCCTAATGATATTGATGAAAAAGAAAAATACCTTAAGATGACCTATGAGTTGCTAAAAAATACAGATAAACCCATGATTGGGATGATATTAACTGAAAAGGAACAGCGTAATGTATTTGATATGATTGAAATAGCAGTAGGACAAAAAGGCTT
>LOER01000029.1 GCA_001515945.1 Desulfitibacter sp. BRH_c19 | reverse complement strand
TCCAAACTATCGTTTCCATAGATACGTTACTGGAAACTCAGCAATTGAAGCAGTTAAGGGAATTGGTAACGGCAGGGTAGCATGCTTTACTTCAGCCCCAGGGTCTGCTGGAACATTAGCTGCTGGTGATCAGCTTAAGAGTGCATTTCCAGAATGTAAGATTGCAGCATTAGAACCATATGAGTGTTCTACCCTTGCAACTGGTGGTCTTGGACAGCATAGAATAGAAGGAATAGGCGATAAAATGTGTACTTTGATACACAATGTGTTGACAACAGACTTTGTAACACTAATCAAGGATGATGATTGTGTTAGAGGCCTAAAAATTATTGAAGATGGTCAGGATGTTCTTGTCAAGGCCGGAGTTTCCCAAGTCGCTGCCAAGAACCTGCTTGGAAAGTTAGGTGTCTCATCTATCTGTAATATCTTAGGTGCAATTAAAATGGCAAAACATCTAAGATTAGGACCTGATGACAATGTGGTTACAATTGCAACAGATGGTTTTGACCGTTATCCATCAGTAATAGAGGAGTTAAAGGAAAGGTATCTTGAACACGAAGGAATGGTTTTAGAAAGATGGTTTAATGATATTTTCTTAAAGGCAGACGAAGAAAACATTTACGATTTCCGCAGATCAGATAATAAAGAACAACTATTTAAGCAAAAAGAAAAAGATTGGTTGCCATTTGGTTACTCAAAAGAATATATTGACTCCATGAGAAGTATGAATTTCTGGGAAGAAGAGTTTGCGAAAACACAAAAATACGATAAACTGATTAAAGAACTAAGGTAACAATATATTACAGTACTGAAAGCTATTTTCGGTGCTGTATTTGTCTCTTAACCGACCTAGCATTTGTTAAAAATGGTAGGTTTTTATGTACCTATCATAGATGGATAGCAGCTTCCTGGCTACAAAAATTATATTAAAAATAATATTATTTATTAAGAAATGATAAGTTTCCTATAGTGGATATCAAGCCATTTTTGGAAACTCCAGAAAGTTGGATGATCATGACATGGCATTACAACATGATTCAACCATTGTAGTTTTGATATTTGTAAAGATCTAAACATGGGTAATATAGATGAACGGTTCAACTTACAGTTGTGTTTAAAACTGGGTCAAATTATTAGTTATGTTTCTAAGGGTATAAACACAACCCGTTAGGAAAATCATGACCTTTATTCTATAGACACAAACGCGGCAATTAAAAATTGGGTTAGTGGTCTAAAGGAAGTTGTAATGGTGGTGCAGAACTCCTTGAACCATATATCCAACTATTTAACTAACTAAAATTGTCGACAGGTAGGAAAAAAATGGCAGATTGCATTTAGTTGGACATGCTGGAAAGCCTATCGACAAGGAGAAATTGACTAGCTTTGCAGTCAAAGCTGATTAGGGTAATTCAGGAAAAGGTTAAAACAAACTAAAAAAGTACAAAACCAAAAAAATTATGCAATAAGTAAGGTATTATTTTTGGTTATTTTTTATTAGTCTTGAGCTCCAAGTAGGAAGATTGTTCCTTTAAAAACGCTATTGTTTGTAATGGCATAGCCTACTAACTTGCCGCATATTTTGCTTAAAAAGTATAGTAGGCATACTGTATATTGTAAATATGAAGGGGAGTGAGCTTATGTTAGGTGCAAAGGATTTGAAATTAGTTGCTGAACGTCAAAGGTGCGTAGATGTTTTGTTGGATCAGACTAAATTTGCCGAACGGGTTTTAAAAAACTGTAAAGTTGTTAATGTTCTCACTCGCGAAATCTATGATGCTGATGTTGCTATCGAAGGTAAATATATTTTAATGGTGGGAGACTGTAGTGGTTTGATTGGCGAAAAAACAGAGGTGGTTGATTTAGCTGGAAAATATGTAACTCCGGGATTTATCGATGCCCACATGCATTTTGAAAGTGCCATGCTTACCATAACGGAATTTTCAAGATTATCCTTGCCAACAGGGACTACATGTTTAATTGCCGATCCCCATGAAATCGGCAATGTTCTTGGTCCTATAGGTATTAAGGCTATGGCAGTAGAGGCAGCTAAAATGCCGCATCATGTTTACTGCCGGGTTCCTGCATTAACCCCTGATTCACCAGGCTTAGAGACGGCAGGTTACAATGTAACGTCTCAAGATATTTCGGAAATGCTGGAGTACCCTACTGTATCCGGTATAGGCGAAACTCAGGGAGTAAGTGCTATTAAGTTTGTCTATGAACACAATTACCCTGTGGTCGGGGATACTATTGTTTCAACAGTTTATGCAAGGGGCATGGGTAAAGGGGTAGATGGCAATGCCCCAGAACTTTTTGGAAATGAACTTTCGGCTCATATTATTTGTGGTGGTACAGATATTTCCTGTCATGAAACTACCACTAAAGCTGAAGCGATTGAGAAATTACGTTTCGGTGTATACATGCTAATGAGGGAAGGTTCTACCCAGCGTAATATGCCAGAATGTATCAGGGCAATTACTGAAGAACATTTGGATTCCAGGAGGGCAATCTTGGCTACTGATGATATGTTAGCTGAGGATATAGCAAAAACGGGTCATATGAACGATATTATTCGGCGCACTATACAACAAGGTGTCGATCCTGTAGAAGCTATTCAGATGGCCACAATTAACCCTGCAACTTGGCTTGGTTTAACGGAAATAGGAATTCTTGCTCCTGGCAAACTGGCTGATCTTGCTGTTATTTCCGGTGAACTTAATGAAATGGATATTAGTGAAGTCTACTTGAAAGGTAAACTTATAGCTAAAGACGGCAAGCTTTTGCTTGATCTGCCTTCATATACTTATCCTGAATACGTTAAAATGTCAGTTAAACGTAGTCATATTAGAACTCAAGATTTAATGGTGGCAGCACAAGGGGATAAGGCTAATGTTCGTTGTGTTGGTTTAATACTGGATCAAAACCTGACTAACGCACTTGAAGCTGAAATGGTTGTAGTGAATGATTATGTACAACCTTCTTTAAGTGAGGATTTATTACCCATTGCTGTTGTAGGTAGACATGGTCAGTTGGATATTGGACGTACCTTCGTTAAGGGTTTTGGAATGGAGTCTGGAGCTATAGCTGAGAGTGTCTCTCATGACACCCATAACATTATTGTCATGGGTACTAATTATGAAGATATGGCAATGGCAGTCAACCACGTAATAGATATCCAAGGTGGAGTTGCTGTTGTAAAAGACACCAGAATTTTAGGAGATTTGCCTTTAAGAATAGGTGGACTAATGACTGATGAACTTGTAGCCGATGAATTGACAGAGCAAATGATTACTTTGCATCGAATTGCCGCTGAGGAACTTAAATGCAAAGCTCACGCTCCATTTATGCATCTAGCTTTTTTATCCTTAACTACCAGCCCAAAATGGAAAATAACCGATAAAGGTTTAGTTGATGCCAATAATTATTGTGTTCTTTCAACTATTAAATAGCTATTCATGATTTTTAGAATTAACGAATCTTTTATCTCAAATGGGAGATTCCTGTAATGATATGGTGAGGTAGTGAAATCAAATATTGGACTCAATACAGGCCTAAAAGCAGCATGGGAGCATTAGATGCTACCAGAAGAATATCATATGCTCTCAATTAAATACTAAAAACTCTAACGATATTCTAAGAGGAAATAAAATATTATCAGGGAGGATAAATAAATGAATTTTAATCAAAAGTGGAAAATTATAGATTTAAGTCAAGAGATATATCAAGGAATGCCAGTATTTGGCATGCACCAAAAGACATTTTTTATGGTCAATCAGACTCATGAAGAGAATATGAAGGCAACTGGATCTAAAACATTAGGTTTTTCAGCTAGAAACATGCTAATTAGTGAACATGGACCTACTCATTCAGATGCAGTTTGGGAATTCAATCCTGAAGGTCCAACAATAGAAAAAATGGATGATAGGCTATTTTGGGGAGATGCAATCTGCGTTGATCTTAAACATGTAAGATATCCTAGAGCCATTGAAATTAATGATATTCAAGAAGCACTTGAAAAATATAACGTAGAAATCAGAAAAGGTGATATTTTCTTAATGTATACCGGTCATTATGAAAGAACTTACCCAGATAAGGGCTATGGGGGACCAAATAGTAAACATACAGGTGTTTCTTATGCTGCAGCTGAATGGTTATTTGAAAAAGGTGTTGTTAATATAGGAGTAGATGCTCCAGCAATAGATTTGACACCAGATGATTTGGATTATTCTGGACACTTAGCATGTGGTAAATACGGCACTACAAATACTGAGAATCTATGCAATTTAGATAGGGTAGTAGGAACGAGATTTGTATTTATGGGACTTCCTTTAAGGATTCGCGATGGTAGTGGATCTCCCATTAGAGCATTTGCTTTGGTTCCTAATGAGGAATAAAAGATTTCTATTCTTTTAATTTACCACTAAAAGCAAGAGGTGCCGGTGGTTCTCTCATTAGGGAGATAGTAATTAATAATGATGAATGATAGCTAGGGGGAATTTAATTGAAACAATATATTCATACTGTACCAAACTTTAGTGATGGTCGAAGGACAGAAGTAATCGAAGCTGTTGTTGGTGAGTTCAGAAACAAAAAAGGTGTTAAATTAGTAGGATATTTTCCTGACCCCGACTTCAACAGAACGGTTATTGAAGCAATAGGTGAACCGGAACCTCTGCAAAAAGCTTTGCTTAAGATGACTAAAAAATCTGTAGAACTAATTAACATGGAAGAACAGACGGGCAGCCATCCAAGGATAGGGGCTCAGGATACTATACCTATCTTTCCTCTAAAGGATATTAGTCTGGATGAATGTATAGACTTAGCAGAAATAATTGGCGAACAGGTATATAAGCAAATAGGAATTCCGGTTTATTTCTCAGGTGAAAATGCTAGGAATCCGAAACGGAAAAGTCTTGACTATATCCGCAAGGGACAATATGAAGCATTAAAATTAGTTGCTAATACCCCAGAAAGGGCTCCTGATCTTGGTCCTGCTGCGTTACATCCTACTGCCGGTGCAGTAATTGTTAGCGCAGGAACTAGACCATTAGTTGCCTATAATGTTATCCTGGGAACTAATAATTTGGAAATTGCCAAATCAATAGCCAAAATTGTCAGGGGACCAAGCGGTGGGTTTAGTACTGTCCGAGCTGTGGGTTTGAAATTTACTGAACGTGATCAAGTAGCAGTTTCAATGAATATGTTTGACTATGAACAGACACCTATCTCTCGGACTTATGAACTTGTAAAGATGGAAGCGGGTCGTTATGGGGTACCAGTAGTTGGTTCAGAGTTAATTGGCACTCTTCCACAAGAAGCTCTAGTTCTGGCTGCTGAGTATTTCTTGCAACTAGAGAATTTTAATCGTGAGCAAATCATAGATAACCACTTAGTCGAATTAAATAGAGATTAAACAAGTATAGATAATACCAACTTAAGTGAGGGCATTCCTCAAACTAGTAGTGGAGTGTCCTCTGACATATTATCTCATGTTTTTGAAAGGGGATATCATGCAAGAAAATCTTAGGAATTTTGTTAATAAACTACATAGCACTGATCGAATAGACGGGCTTAATTACATAGACTTTAAAGACTTAGCGGCTCTGCAGTTTGACTACGCTAAAAAGAATAAGACTCTATATATTAATAATCCACATCCATATGAATTTGCTTTTTTAACAAATCTAATGGCTTCAAGAGACATTTTGGCGCAAATACTTGGTTGCCAGGTGAACGATGTGCATAAAAAATTCTTATCTTTACTAAAAGATCCCATTAAACCTACGTTAGTAGCTACAGGTCGATGCCAGGATCAGGTTTGCACAGGCAGGAAAATAGATTTGGGATTATTACCTGCTTTGAAATTTAGCAGAGAAGATGTAGGACCATATCTAACTGCCGGAATTGTAATTGCCAAAGACCCTGAAACTAAAAAAAGAAATATTTCAATCCACCGCATGGAGATAAAAGGTAATAATAAACTTGGAATCAGGCTTGAGCCGACTTCACATTTGTTTCAGATTCAAAATAAAGCTGAAACCATGAATCAAGGCCTTGAAGTAGCTGTTGTGATTGGAAACCATCCAGCCGAATTACTTGCTTCAGTTAGCAGTTTGGATTACGGAGCTGATGAGCTTGATATTGCTGGTGCGATTCGTGGTGAATCATTGGAACTTGTAAAGTGCAAAACTGTTGATCTCGAAGTACCTGCTGGTGCGGAAATAGTAATCGAAGGGTTCATTCCTCATCATACTAAAGAAGTAGAAGGCCCATTTGGCGATTTTATGGGTTATTATGTAGAACCAATTCCCAATCATCTAGTCAATGTTACTGCTATTACCTTTACAAAAGATAACCCGATTTTTCAAAGTATTAGTGCAGGTTCCTTGGAGGATTGTCTGCTTTTAGGTTTTGCAAAAGAAGTGGCAATTTATCAAGCGCTAGTTGCTAAAGGCATTCGTGTTTTCTGTGTTAATGTAAGTCCAATGGTTTTTAATTGTGCTATAGCAGTAACTAAACAAAAAGATAATGAACCTGAGGAAGTAATTAAAACAGCCTTTGAAAATGATAAATGGCTTAAATATTGTGTCGTTGTTGATGAGGACGTAAATTGCTACGATTTGACCGATCTATGGTGGGCTATTGCTACAAGAAGTACACCCAAAAATAATATTATTTACAAAGAAATGCCAGGATTTCCTAGAGATCCATATCAAATTCATCAGGGTAAAATGGGAATTGATGCTACTGTTCCTCTGGACTTAAAGCATTTTTTTAGAAGGGCAAATCCATAGTTTATTTTATTGTACAAATGAAACAAAGGAATATTGACTAAAGTAATGAATATAGTATTGATTCTAGTGCAAAAAAACAATAAAATAGCTATCCTATCAAACAAAACGCAAAGTTTTTAACTAAATAAACACAACATGGGGAATATCTCCTATGCTTGAATCACTAATAGCACACATATTTGCTAATAACATCTTTAGCAAAATCTACATCACTTTTTATGTTTTGCTCTACTGTATAGTTAGTGATAAGCTGGATGGAGAATGTACTAAGTTTTGTGTAAATGGTTAAAAATACCATTAAAGGAGATGATCCATTTATGCAAAACTTACAAGATAAAACTGTTGTAAAAGAGCTAGCTAAAGAATGCCACACTGTAGAAGACGTACACGAAAGAGTAAAAGGTTTGTTTAAAGAAACACTACAGGAAATATTTGAAGCTGAAATTGAAGATCAACTGGGTTATGAAAGACACAGCCCTAAAGGTAATAACTCCGGTAACAGTCGTAATGGTTTTAGTAATAAGACAATTAAAAGAATATGCTAGAAAATAATTATAAGAATATACAAGGAGAATTGAATTGAAACTTATAGTAGCGATTACAGGTTCTACAGGTGTAATATATGGGATATATTTGCTACAATATTTAAAAAAATGGATATGAAAGTCATTTAATAATAAGTCCCTGGGGGGAAAAGAATATAGAACTTGAGACTAACTACAAAACTGATTATATAGAATCTTTAGCTTCATATACATACAACTACTATAATGTTGGTGCTTCATTGGTAAGCGGTTCATATCCTATAGATGGAATGGTTATTGCTCCATGTTGCATGAAAACCTAAAGTGGTTTAGCACATGGCTATACGGGCAATCTAATTAACAGAGCTGCTGATGTATCTTTAAAAGAAAGAAGGCGTTTAGTAGGAGTGTCACATGAGACTCCACTTAACCTAATTCATATAGAAATATGAGTATAGTTACTAGAGCAGGCGGAATAATACTTCCCCTGATGCTGGCATTTTATCATCAACATCTTTGGATGATATTATAAATCAGACAATAGGTAAAATATTAGACCAACTTGGCATTGAAAACAACCTCTTTAGTAGGTGGAATGGCATAGGTGGAGAAGTAAATGATATTTAATATAGGAGAAGGTAGAAGTGAAGTAGTTATTGAAGTTAAGGAACTAGGCTGTGATCTTCTTGTAGTAGTAACAGGAGGGATTTTCACGTAGGAGCAATGGCTTTAAGTCTTCCCCGAAAAAGTTTAAAAAACCCCAGCCACTTCTCAGCTTCAACAAGCATGATTTCTGTACCTGGACACAAGGAAGAGGATTTAAGTATATCCCTCGCAAGGTCAATAAGCAAGGGTACAGCAAGAACCTGTGCCTTGGTTATTGTAATACATTTTGATGATATTACAGAGCAGTAGTTACAGGGCCTATACAAACTGTCAAGCTGGAGTTAAAATGTTGATTAATAGCCTTTACCTTATCCTAATACTTAAATCGGTTAGATTAATTTTACCTGAATATGCAAATTTATCATGTACATTGAATAAGATTTATGACATTATAAGTTAAGTTAATTATAAATACCTATTTATTTGCTGTTGAATTGGTGTTCGGCAGCATTCTTTTTGGGAAATTACTATAATGGAATGTTCATAAACAATTTAGAATAAGATAAAAATTTATAAAAAAGTTTTAATAGGAGGAGATTTTGATGTCTAAACAAAAGATTCCTTTTGGTCCAACTTATGAAGAGATGCTTCACCCAGAAACAATATCCCCAGAAATCAGAGAAAAAGCTTTAAAAGCTAAAGCAGAAAATGAACTGGACCCAATTAATCTCTTTAATATTAGCTGGAAAAACGAAAAAAATGAAGTTAATAAAATTGTACTTCCAAAAGAATTAACAGGTGTTGACGCTAATATAGTCGTTATGCTTGGGACTCCTTTTCCATCTGGTTCTCACAAAGTAGGACCAGCATATGCTACTTTAATGGAAGGATGTGTAGATGGGGATATTATTCCTGGTGAACACACAATATTGGGTCCTTCTACAGGAAACTTTGGGATTGGTGTTGCGTATATTTGTAACCTGATGGGTTATGAAGCAGTTGTAATCATGCCTGATAATATGAGTAAGGAAAGATACGAAAGAATCGAAAAATATGGTGCTAAGCTTGATTTAACACCTGGGACAGAGTCCGATGTTATTCTTACTTTACAA